>NZ_JBHVKW010000133.1:0-20561 GCF_042797905.1 Amycolatopsis sp. NPDC057786 | reverse complement strand
CCCTTCACCGCGTCTGACGCGGTGAAGGGAGCCTTCAGCCTTACCAAGCGCGGGACCGCGCACCCACCCGCTGCGAAAGCCACGTTCGCAACCCGCTCACAACAGCTTTCGCAACGCCTCCCGCAAAGCACCGAGAGCCGCTTCGGGCTCGTCCCAGAAGATCATGTGCCCGGCCCCCGGGATCTCGACGAGTTCCGCCGACGGATTGCGTTCGGCCGCTTCGGCCGCCCCGTCGGCGGTGACGACCGGACTCGCACCGCCGTACAGGAAGTAGGCCGGAGCGGGCACCTTCGGCCAGTCCTCGAAGAAGTCCTCCGATTCGAAACCGGCGTGCGTGGCGGCGATCGCGGAGCGGGAGCACGAAGAAAGCCAGCGGGCGCGCGATTCCTGTTCCCGGCGCGGCCATCGCGGCCAGGACCGGGCGACCTCGTCGGCGTCGGTGCCCCGGCGGGCCTGCGCGAGCTGCCCGAGGAAGGCGTCGAGGGTGGTGGGGTACGGCGCCCGTCCGGGACCGCTCAGCGGAGGATCGGCCAGCACCGCGCCTCGCAACGGCCGAGTGGCAGCGACCCGTGCGGCGATCCGCGCGCCCATGGAGTGTCCGAAAAGGATGGGATCGCGCAGCCCGAGCCCGTCCACGACCGCCTCGACGTCCGCGGCGTAGCTTCCCAGGTCGTAATCCGGCGCGTCATCGGACAGGCCGCGCCCGCGGACGTCGAGCACGAGCGGCCGCACGAGGTCGGTGAGCTCCCGCGCCACGAAGTCCATCGTGACCGCCGGGCTCGTGATCCCCGGCAGCACGATCACCGGAACCCCGTCGGACGGCCCGTAGTCGAGTACGTGCAGCCGGACCGATCCCGACCGCACCCACCGGCTGGTCGCCGGAACGTCGCCGAGATCGGCCAACGCGGGTTGGCCGAGCGTGCGGTGATCCTGTTCCGCGAGGTACGCCAACGCATCGTCAAGGTCGACGACGTCCGCGTATTTCGCCTGCAAGTCGAACAATGCGGCGTCGTGCGGCCCCCGCGCGCGGTCACCGCAGGCTTCCCGGACGACCAGGGTGTTGAAGCCGGACTGGACGGCATCGACGGCGGTCGCGCGGACGCATCCCGAAGTCGTAGCGCCACAGACGACGACGGTGTCCGTGCCCAGGCTCGTCAGGAGCGCGGCCAGCGAGGTCCCGTGGAACGCCGACGCGCCCTTCTTCAGGATCAAATGGTCGCCCTCACGCCGTTCGAGCCGTGGGTCGAGGGCGATCGCCTCGCTTCCTTCCCGCAGCGCCCGCATCCCTGGCGCTTTCCGAAGCCACGCGACGCCGTCACCGTCGGCTTCGGCGGGTGTGTAGCTGATCGCGGTGTAGATCACCGGGATGTCCTGCCGACGCGCCTCGGCGACGAGAGCGGCGGTCGCGGTCACTTCGGCGGTGAGGTCTGCCCCAGACGGGAAACCGGGCTCGGTGAACCCGCAGGTCAGGTCGACCACGACCAGGGCCGGGCGCGATCCGCGCGGCACGCTCGCGCCGAAACCGGCTCGGTCGTACACGCTGTCGAGGCCTTCATCGACGGGCACGCTGCAACTCCTTGATCAGTTTGTCCTGAGTACGGATCCGGCCCAGCAACCAACCCTGGAACAACCCGAGGGCCGCGGCGGCCGCGATCACGCCATAGCGTTTGACGTTGTCAGGCACCAGCATCGCCAGACCGTCGAGAGCCTCGCCGCCGTCGGCCGGAGCGGGTTTCGCCACCGGCGCGGGACGTCCTTCCAGCTGGTCCGCGAGATTGCGGGCGAACTGGTCGAGCAGCCGGGTGGAGACGGCGCCGATCGCGCCCTTGCCGAACTGGGCGAGCTTGCCGCGGATCGAGAGATCGGTGCGCAACTCGATGGTGGCGCCGCCGGGTGCCTCGCGCACGGTCAACGTCACGTCGGCCTCGGCGTCGCCGTTTCCATGGGCGTCCGCTCCCCTGGCCACCAGCCGCAGGCTGCGGTCGGCGGCGGTGACGTCGGTGAACCGCACGGTGCCCGAATAGGCGGCGGTGATCGGGCCGACCTTGACCTTGACGCGGCCGAGATAGGCGTCGTCCTGCCGCCCGTCGAGGGTCGCGCCCGGCAGGCAACCGGCCACCCGCTCGACGTCGTTGATCAACGCGAAGACCTCGTCGGGTCCGGCCGGTACGGACAGCTGGTTTTCCAGGATCACGCTGTCGCCTCCTTCTCCTTGGCGTGGCATCGGCGGGTCGCGGTCGCCTCGATCGCGTCCACGATGGTCTGGTAACCGGTGCAGCGGCACAGGTTCGCCGAGACGGCCTCCCGGATCTCCTCGCGCCCCGCGTCCGGCCGCTGGGCGAGGAATCCTTCGGCCAGCATGAGGAACCCGGGCGTGCAGAACCCGCACTGCAGGCCGTGGTGCTCGCTGAAAGACCGCTGCAGATCGGAAAGTTCCCCGTCGCGTCCCAGCGATTCGACCGTGCGGATCTCGGCCGACTCCGCCTGGACGGCGAACATCAGGCACGCCCGCACCGGTTCCTCGTCGACGAGAACGGTGCACGCGCCGCACACGCCGTGCTCGCAGCCGACGTGGGTGCCGGTGAGCCCGAGGTCGTGGCGCAGGACGTCGAGCAGGGTCTTGCGCGGTTCGACGAGGGCCTCGTGCGCCTCGCCGTTGACGTTCAGGACGATCAGGTGCCGGTCGCTCATGATGGGACGCTCACTTCCTGGTGGATCTCCGCGTCGAGCGCGGCGAGCACGGTCTGCGGATGGACCGGGGTCGTGTCGAGTTCGACCCCGGTGCAGCGCAGCGCGTCGTTGATCGCGTTCAGCACCGCGGCCGGCGCGCCGATGGTGCCGCCCTCCCCCGCGCCCTTCGCACCGTTTTCCGTGAAGGCGCAAGGGGTTTCGAGGTGGGTGACGGTGATGTCGGGGATCTCCGTCGCGGTCGGGACGAGGTAGTCGATGAAGCTCGCGGCCGACGGTTCCCCGTTGCCCGCGTAGGTGACCTCCTCGAACAGCGCGCCGGCGATGCCCTGCGCGATCCCGCCACGGCACTGGCCGTCGACGACCTGCGGATGGATCACCACGCCGCAGTCCTCCACGCACGCATAGCGCAGGATCTTGATCTGGCCGGTGCCCGGATCGGCCTCGACGACCACGGCGTGCGTGGCGTTGGAGAAGGTGCCGTCGCCGGGCACGTCGAAACTCGCCGTGGCCGTCAACGTCGGTTCGACGTCCTTGGGCAGCAGGTGACTGCGCAGGTAGGCCACGTCGGCGATCTCCTCGAACGACGCGCGCCGCTCCGGATCGTCGATCTGGACGACACCTCCGTCGCCGTCAAGGCGGACGTTGTCGGGACTCGTTTCCAGCAGGTGCGCGGCGATCCTGCACAACAGTTCGCCGAGCTTGTCGGCCGCGAGTGACACCGCCGAGCCGCCGATCGTCACCGAGCGGGACGCGAAAGTCCCCCACCCGTAGGCGATACGCTCGGTGTCGCCCTGGCGGAGCTTGACCTGGTCGAGGTGCAGCCCCAGCCGGTCGGCCACGATCTGCGCCAGCGTCGTCTCGTGGGACTGGCCGTGGTTCATGGTGCCGCTGGTGACCACGACGGAGCCGGAGGTGTCCATCCGGATCTCGGAGATGTCGAAACCGGGGACCACCGCCATCTTCCGCTTGGCGAAGGCGCCCGAGCCGTATCCGGTCCGCTCGGAGAAGCAGCAGTAGCCGATGCCGATATGCCTGCCCTCGGCGGCGGCACGGTCCCGGAACTCGTACCAGCCCTCGTCCCGGATCGCCGCTTCGGCGAGTTCGAGCGATTCGCGGTAGGTGCCCGGGTCGTAGGTGATGGCGTTGACGCCGGTGTACGGGAACTGCGTGATCACGTTGCGCCGCCGGATCTCGACCGGATCGAGGCCGAGTTCCGTGGCGGCGCGTTCCATCACCCGTTCGATCGCCATCACGTACTGCGGACGGCTGACCCCGCGGTAGGGCGCCGTCGGTGCCTTGTTGCTCGCGATGGCGCGGGCACGGACGCGGTACTCGGGCACCTGGTACACGCTCGGCATCTCGGCCGACGCCATCAGCGGCTCGATCCCCGCCGTGAACGGGTAACAGGAGTACGCGCCCATGTCGCAGACGACGTCGACGTCCAGTGCGGTGATCCGCCCGTCCTCGTCGAATGCCGCCAGCGTGCGGTAACGCTGTTCCCTGGCAAGGAATCCGGCCGTGAGCGCCTCGCGCCGGTCTTCGATCCATTTCACCGGCCGGTTCAGCCGCCGGGCCGCCGCCGCGACCGCGATCTCTTCGCGGCCGACGACGCATTTCTGCCCGAAACCCCCGCCCATGTCCGGGACGGTGACGCGAACGGTGCGTTCGGGGACCCGCAGCGAACGGGCCATCGCCGTGCGTACCTGATGCGGCACCTGCGTGCACATCTGGACGAGCAACTGGTCGTCATGGTCGTCCCAGGAGGCGACCACTCCCCGCGTTTCGAGTGGGAGCGCGTTCTGCCGTCCGCTCTTCGTGACGACCTCGACGACGCGGCCGCCGCCCGCGCGGGCGGCCTCGAACGCCGCGTCGACACCGGGTGTGTCGAACATCGACACGTCGACCAGCACGTTGCCCGGCGCCTCGTCGTGGACGAGCGGCGCGTCCGCGGCGAACGCCGATTCCTCCGACACGATCGCGCCGAGCGGTTCGTAGTCCACCACCGCGGCTTCGACGCCGTCCTCGGCGCTGTACGGATCTCGCGCGATGACCAGCGCCACCGGTTCGCCGGTGAACCGCACCTTCTCCCTGGCGAGGATCGGCATCGCGGTCGGCGAGAACTCCTCGGGCGGACGGTCGAGGAGGGCGACGATGTCCCCGAGATCGAGGTCGGCCGCCGTGTACGCGGCGACGACTCCTTCGATCGCCAGGGTGGCCGACAGATCGATCCCGGTGATGGTGCCGTGCGCGACCGTCGAACGGACGAAGGCCGCGTGCAGCATTCCTGGCAGTTGGATGTCGTCGACGAAGCGGCCCCGGCCGGTGAGGAACCGGGGGTCTTCGCGCCGGGGCACGGACGCGCCGACCCAGCGGCCGTTGCGCCCGTCGAACCGCGCGGTCATCGCGTTTCTCCTTTCTCCCAGGCCTCGTGCAGCGCCCGGGTGACGAGGGTGCGCGCCAGACGGCGGCGGTAGGCCGCGCTACCCGCCGCGTCGTCGGGCGGATCGATGGCCGCCGCGGCGGCCTCCCCGCACTCGGCGAACAGCTCCGGTCCCGGGACGCCGCCGTCGAGCAGCGCCTCGGCCTCGGGCACCCGGACGGGCGCCGGGGCCACACCGCCGAGCACGACCCGGCCCCCGTGCTCCGCGTCGATGCTCACCGCGGCGTCGACGATCGCGAAATCGCCGTGACGGCGGGCGAACTCGGTCAACGCGGCCCGGGGCGACGGGCGCGTGAAGCGGACCGCGGTCACGACCTCGTCGGGTTCGACGGCCGTGGTGTAGAAGCCGTGGAACATCTCCTCGGCCGGGATCTCCCTGGGCCCGCGCGGGCCTTCGGCGACGATCACCGCGTCGAGCAACAGGGCGAGCAGGCACCATTCGGCGGTCGCGTCACCGTGGACGACACTGCCCGCCACCGTTCCACGGGACCGGATCGGCAGATGCCCCACCCACCGCATCGCGCGGGACAGCACGTCGAAATCCGGTCCCAGCTCGGCGACCTCGACCGCCCGATGGGTGACCAGCGCGCCGATCGTGAGGCTGGAACCGTTACGCCGGAACGAGTTCAGCGCCGGTTCCCGCCGCAGGGGGCCCAGATCCACCAGCGCGGTCGGGCGGGCGAGCCGGAAGTTCATCATCGGCATCAGGCTCTGCCCGCCCGCGATGAGCTTCGGGTCCTCGCCCGCCGCGGCGAGCTCGCCGAGCAGGCCGACGGCGTCGGTGACGTCGTGGGCCCGGTGGTACCGGAACGCGGCGGGCTTCACAGAGCCGACCTGGTTTCGGCGGATGGTCCGGCCGGGTCGACGATCCGGTCGAGTTCGCGGCCGCGGGTCTCCGGCGCGCCCGTCATCATGAACAAGACCGCGGCCACCACGAGCACACCCAGCACGGCGAAGGTGAGGGGCAACCCGAGCACCGGCCACAGCACGCTGCCGAACAGCAGGGGCGCGAAACCGGTGATCGCCCGGCTCGACGACGACGCCCAGCCGAACCCCGAGGCCCGGAGTTCCGTCGGGTACAGCTCGGACACGTAGGCGTACATCACCGGGATGACCACCAGCGCGAACAGGCCGAACGCGCCGATCGCCACGACCGCCGCGGCAGGCGTGTCGAGCAGCAGGGAGAACACCACCAGCGACAGCGCGGTGAGCGGACCGGCGACCATGATGATCCGCTTGCGGCCGACCTTGTCGACCAGGAGCACGGCCACCGCGACACCGACGATGCCGGTCGCGTTCATGAGCGCGGTCGAGGCGAAGGCCGCGATCTCACCGAAGCCCTGCGCCCGCAGGATGGACGGCATCCAGCTGAGCGCGGCGTAGTAGACCAGCATGACGCTGATGAACAGCGACCACGCGACCGCCGTGATCCGCGGGTTGAACGCCCACACCCGGCGCAGCTGGTCGAACGCGGCCGCGACCGCGCCACCGCGGGTGTCCTCGACCACCGCGGGCGGGACCGTGTACGGCTCCGGTGTCGCGCCCGTGCGGCGCACGAGGTCGTCGATCACCGCTCGCGCCTCCGCCTCGCGGCCCTTGCGCACCAGGTACAGCGGCGATTCCGGGACCCCACGCCGCACCCAGAACAGCAGCAGCGCCGGCAGGATCATCAGCACCAGCATCCAGCGCCAGTTCCCCTCGACCGGGAGCAGCAGCGTCGCCGTCACAGCGGCGAGTGTGGTCCCGATCGGCCACCAGCCGTCCATCGCGGACAGGACCCGGCCGCGTTGCTTGCGCGGGGAGAACTCACTGACGATCGCGTAATCGACCGGGATACAGCCGCCGAGGCCGATCCCCGCCAGGAAACGCAGGGCCAGGAACGTCTCCACGTTCGGCGCGAACGCCCCGAGCACGGAGAACAGCGCGAACAGCAGCAGCGTGACGCTGAACGCCTTCTTCCGGCCGATCCGGTCGGCGATCGTGCCCCAGGCGACCGCGCCGACGGCCATGCCGATCAGGTTCGCGGTCGCCACCAGCCCCTTCGCGCCGGCGGACAACCCGAATTCCGCCCCGACCAGCGGGGTGAGGAATCCGTTCAACGCGACGTCCCAGGCATCGAACATGTAGCCCAGCCCGCCGATGAGGAAGATCTTTCCCTGCACGCTCCAACGCCAGGGCAGGTCCTGGACGATCTGATCACCAGTACGCATGAACCACTCCGATGCGATTGCCGTCCAGCGCGCCTCAGCGGGCGAACTGGTAGTGGATGGACTCGGTGTCGGGGTCGGTGAGCGGGCTGCCGTTCCACAGCCAGTCGTAGGACACGTCGGATTCGCCGTCGAAGCGCCGCAGCTTCTCGTCCCGTTCGCGCTGTTCGGGACCGTCGGGCAGATGGTAGAAGTCCATGTTCTGCAGCGAAGCGTCCTGGACCATGCCCGCGTGCTTGGCACGCCGGTCCACGTAGCGGACCAAGGCTCCGTCGATCCCGTCGCGGGTGACCCGCCCCAGCTCCTCGGCCAGCACCGCGGCGTCTTCCATCGCCTGGGACGCGCCTTGTGCCTGGTACGGCAGCATCGCGTGGCACGCGTCGCCGAGCAGGGCGACCCGGCCGTCGACCCAGACCGGGTCACGGCGACGGCGGTACATCGCCCACACCGAGACGTCCTCGTCCTTAGCCTTCGCCAGCATCGTCGGAACCCGATCGTCCCAGTCGTGGTACTCGGCGGCGAGTTCGGCGGCGGTGGCCGGGCCGCTCCAGTCCTTGGCGACCGCTTCGGTGCACGGCACGATCGCGACCACGTTGAGGTACTCCCCGCCGCGGATCATGTAGTGCACCAGGTGTTTGTTGGGGCCGTACCAGATCGTGGAGTGGTACCGGTCGACGAGGAACCGGGTGGCGGGGTCCTGCGCGATGAGATCGCCGGAGATCAGGGCGCGGTAGGCCATCTCGCCGGAGAACGCGAGGGTGTCGTCGAACCCGGCGAGGTCGCGCACCGAAGACCGGATGCCGTCCGCTCCGACCACGATGTCACCGGTGAACCGGCGTCCGTCGGCGGTGATCACCGTCGGCCGGTCCGGCACCGACCGGTCGAGGTCGACCACCCGCGCGCCGGTCGCCACCCGCACCACCGGACCGGGGACCTCCGGATCGAGGCAGGCGTCCAGCAGGACTCCGTGCAGGTCGGCGCGATGGTAGTGCCAGTAGGGCGCGCCGTACTGGTCGGTCACGCGCCTGCCCAGCTCCAGCTGGGCGATGATGCTCCCGTCGGCCCAGCGACGGCGCACTTGGTCCTGCGGCTCGGTCCGCACGCGCTCGAGCCGGGCGCGCAGGCCCAGTCCGATGAGGATCCGGCTGGCGTTCGGCGCGGTCTGGATCCCGGCGCCGATCTCGCCCAGTTCGGGGGCGGCTTCGACCACGGTGACGCGCAGACCCCGTTGCCGCAGGGACAACGCGGCACAGAGCCCACCGAGCCCGCCACCGACGACAACGACCTCAAACGACTGACTCGCGGCCATGCCTGCCTCCCGTCTTCGTCATGGCTTTCGTGCCCTTGAGCAAGCTCCCCGCGCCGGGCACCCACGGCTCCACGCCGAGTTCCGACAGGATCCGGAACGTCGTGGCCGTCGCCGCGGACAGGACGGGGATCCCGATCTCGTCCTCCACCGGCTGGATCGCGGGCAGCGAAGGCATCTGGACACAGGCGGAGAGCACGAGTGCGTCCACATCGGACAGATTCAGCTTGCGATGATGCTCACGCAAGTCCGCGGGGTCCAGCCGCGCGACGGCGAGGTTGTCCGGCACTTCGAGGGAAAGCGCGTCGGCGACCTCGAATCCGGCGTCCTCGATGTAGTCCGCGACCGCCTTGGTCAACGGTTTCATGTACGGCGTGATGATCGCGACCTTGCGGGCGCCGAGCGCGCTGAGCCCGGATAGCAGCGCTCCGGCACTGGAGACGACCGGCGACTCGCAACCCTCTTCGCGCAGCACGCGCGTGATGTCGTCCTCTGCGGTGCAGTGGTAGCCGGGCCCCTGCGCCATGATCGCCACCAGGCACGCGGTGGCGACCACGTCGGGCTTGGCGTCCGCGAGTTCGGCCGCCGCCCGCCCGGCCTGGGCGTTCATCGCCCGCAGTTGTTCGGGTTCGACGTGGCGCATCCTGGCCCGCGCGGAGTGGAAGACGAACCGGTCCCCCGGCTCGGCCTCCTCCCTGGCGCGCAGCATGCGTGGCAGCTCGGTCTCCATGGTGAGGTTCGAGCTGGGGACGATCATCCCGATGTGGTGGTCGCTCATCGGCGGGCCGCCGGACGCATCTCGGCGACGGTCAGCTCACCGTTGTCGACGATCAGTTCGTCGTCCAGGTAAAGGGAATTGCCGCGCATCGGGATGTCGAAGTGGCACGGCGTGTCGTTCGGGCCGCCGAGCTCGTTGTTGGGGCCGATGGAGAACATGACGTTGCCGTAGAAACTCCGCAGTTCCATGCCCATCCCGCCGGGGAACTGGGTCAGGCCGTGCCAGTGGGCGCGTTCGTCGAGCCCCCAGCCCACGTGACTCATCCCGTAGCCGCGCGGATCGTCGAAACTCTCGATGTACGAGCGCAGCAGATCCGCGTCCAGTCCGGACGATCCGGCGCCACCGCGGATGTCCCGGATGAACCCCTGCTCGATGGTGATCTCCACCGGCGTCTGTACGTAGGTGTTGAACGGCAGCAGCACATCCCCCGGCGAAAGCACGATCTTCCCGTCGACGCCGTCGTCGGCCCCGCCGGTGAACACGAACGCCGCCGGCCAGTGGTCCCAGCGGCCGGGGGTGTCGGTGTAGCCGTATTCGGACATCGTCGGGTACACGCCGAGCTGATAGGTGACGTCGGTGCCCGCCGGGCTGGTGATCCGCATCGTGCCCGCCTTGGCGAGGAGTTCCGCGCCGATCTCCACCCGCTCGCGCAGTTCCTTCGTCGGCATGAGCCTGGCCAGCAGCTCGGGCGGTTCGACGGCGGTGAGGATCCGGGTGCCCGCGTCCTGGATGGCGAACTGTTCCTTGCTGAACAACAGGAACGTGCAGTCGACCACCATGTCCACGCTCTTGAGCGCCTCGACCGCCAGCGGGATGTTCCCGAGTCCCGAGTCGCCGACCGCCCACGCGCCCGCTGCGCTGACCGGCGACGGCAGCCGCATGTGGTAGGCCGACGCGCCCAGCTGCTGGGCGGCCCACAGGAAGGCGTCGGCGTACTCCGCCCGTTCCCCGCCGCGGGTCAGCACCACCACGGTCTCGCCCTCGTGCACCCCCGAGAACGTCAACTGGCGCAAACAGATGTCGTTGAACAGGTTCCGGTCCATCGCCGACCACCTCCATATTGATCCGAGCACGTACTATCCGGGTACGGAAGACCGGTCTTCATACGAACACGTACCATCCGGATACGCAAGAGGTGACCGTGGACAGATCTCGGCCGCTTGCCGGTGAGCGACCGTCCGGACACGTAGGATCACCGCGGGGGCCCGGGCAGCGGGTTGGAGCCGACAAGGAGCAACGATGGGTGAATCGGCGCGCACGGGCCGGCGCAGGGACGACACGCCGGCCGTCACTCCCGCGCCACCCTCCGATCTGCTGGCGGCTCCCGGCTACGGCGCCCGCAGGCTGTACCAGGCCTACCTCGCCGCGTGGAACCGTCATGTGGATCCGGTGCTGACCGGTCCGCAGTTCGCGGTCCTGTCGGCGGTCCGCGCCTATCCCGGAAGCGACCAGAGTTCCCTCGCGGGGGCCGTCGCGCTCGACACCTCGACCATGGCCGATCTGTGCCGCAGGCTCGAACGGCGGGGCCTCATCCAGCGCGTCGAGTCCCCTCACGACGCGCGGCGCAAGCTGCTTTCGCTCACCGACGAGGGCAAGTCGGTCCTGAGCCAGGTGAACCGCCGCGCCCGCCGTCTGGACAAGGCGCTCCTCGACGGCGATGACGACATCGACATGGCGGCGTTGCTCAACGCGCTCGGCGCCCGCTGGGAGCGGATCGCCGAGGTCGACAAGCTGCGCTGAGGCCGACACGCCGGGTTCCGGCGCTCGAGGGTTGACCTTGACATCGTGACAAGGTCTTCACTGAAGCGCAGGAGGTGGTTCCCATGAACCCGACCACGGACACACCGCTGCTCGACGCTCTCGGAGCCGAGGACTCGTCGACGCGGCTCAAGGCCGCCATGGCCGCGGGCACCCGGCCCGACCCGCGCTTCACCGACGCCCTCGTCGCACGTTGCGCGATCGAGCCCGACTTCTTCGTCCGCGACATGCTCACCTGGGCGCTGACCCGGCTCCCGCCGTCGAGCACGGTGCCGAGGCTGCTGGTGGAGCTTCGGTCCGAGCAGGCGCAGGCACGGAGTCAGGCGTTGCACACCCTGTCGAAGATCGGGGACCGCGCCGCCTGGCCCGCGATCACCGGATCCCTGTTGCACGACGCCGACGACGAGGTGGCGCGAAGTGCCTGGCGCGCGGCCGTCATCCTCGTGCCGGAGGGGTCGCGGGCCGAATTGGCCGCGGAACTGGCCACCGAGTTCGGCCGTGGTGACCGGAACCGGCGGCTGAGCCTCAGCCGGGCGCTCGTCGCGCTCGGGGATGCTTGCGAGCCCGCCCTGCGGAAGGCCTCGGAGAGCCGCGACGACGCGGTGCGCGCGCACGCCTTCGCCACGGAGCGGCTCCTCCGCGACCCCGAAGCGGGTTTCGACGTGACCGCGGACGAGGCGAAACGGATCGTGGCACTCGGCCCGCAGGCCGGAGGATCGGCGTGCTGATCGGCGAGGTGGCGCGGCGTTCGGGAGTGAGCTCCCGGATGCTGCGCCACTACGACTCCCTCGGACTGGTGCGGCCCACGGGACGCACCGTCGGCGGCTACCGGGAGTACCAGGACGAGGACATCCGCCGGATCTTCCATGTGGAGAGCCTGCGCTCACTCGGGTTGTCCCTGCGCCAGATCTCGCGCGCCCTGGAGGACCCGACCTTCACGCCGTCGACGCTGGTCGGCGACCTCATCCGCCAGGCGGAAGACCGATTGAACCGGGAACGGGAACTGCTCGCGCGGCTGCGCACGGTCGACGCGTCCGCGCCTTCGGACTGGCAGGACGCCCTTCGCATCGTGGAACTCCTGCGAGGGCTCACTTCGCCTCACGCGGCGCGCCGTCAGCAGGCCGTCCTGAACCCGGCCGAAGACCTGCCGGTTCCCACCGACCGGATCGCCGGCGCGATCCTGACCGAGGCCGACCCGAACGTCGCCGGAGCCCTGCGCTGGGCTCTCGCGCGGGCGGGCGGTGACGGCGTGGCAGAGGTGGCGGCGGGACTGCGCGCGGACGACGCGGACATCCGGCAGCGCGCGGTGCTGGCGCTCGCGGAGATTCCCGGCGATGAAGCGGACAAGGCGCTCACGGAAGCGCTCGGGGACTCCGACGCCCGGGTGCGTGGGCCCGCCGCGCTCGCCCTTGGCGGGCGCGGCACGACCGCGGCCATCCCCGCCCTCGTCGGCATGGTGGTCGACGGCACGAACGACGTCGAAGCCGCGGAGGTCCTCGGCGCACTGGTGGAGATCCCCCGCTCCGAGGAGCGGATCATGGCAGCCCTTGCCGACGCGCTCGCGGCGCACACCGGGGATCCCGCGGTCCGGATCCGCGTGGTCCAAGCCCTGGCGGAGATTCCGGGAGCCGAGGCGGGCGGCATGCTGGCGCGGCTCGCCGGGGATCCCGATCCGGCTGTCGCGCTGATCGCGTCCGCCCTCGCCGACCGGGACCGATGACCACCGGGGCCCCATCCGGCATGACGCGAAAGCCACTTTGGCAACGGTGAAGGTTGCGAAAGTGGCTTTCGCAACGCATTCCGGCGGCGTGAGGGAAGGCGGACCCGAAGCTCACTCGCGGGGCTCGTACCGCTCGAAGTGCAGCACGGCGTCGAGCGGAAGACGTTCCCGCCAGCCGTGCCGCTCCAGATCGGGAACGGCAGGCAGGTCCCGCACCGGGCCGACGCACAACCACGCCACCGGACGGACGTTTTCGGGAAATCCCACCAAAGCGCGCAGGAACTCTTCGCGGTAGAAGCTGACCCATCCGACGCCGAGCCCCTCGGCGGTCGCCGCCAGCCACAGGTTCTGAATGGCCAGGCACACCGAGTACAGCCCGGCGTCGGCGATCGCGTGCCTCCCCAGCACGTCGGGCGCGCCGCGTGCCGGGTCGTAGCCGACCACGATTCCGGCGGAGGACTCGACGATCCCCTCGATCTTGATGTTCGCGAAGACACCGGCCCGTTCGGCGTCCAACTGGTCTTCGAACACCTCGCGTTCGCCCAGCACGTGCTCGCGAAACCGCTTTCGAAGGTCCATATCGGACACGACGACGAAATCCCAAGGCTGCGACAGGCCCACGCTCGGCGCGGCGTGCGCCGCGCTCAGCACCCGGCGCAGCACCTCTTCGGGAATCGGCTCGCCGGTGAACTCGCCCCTGGTGTCCCGTCGCCGGAAGATCGTGCCGTACAGCGAACCGTCCTCTGTCTCACGCGTCATGCGCTCGATCGTGCCTGGGACTCAAGGAACGGCGAGGAACGGGGTCAGCAGGCGAAGCAGTTCCGCGGGCCGGTCCAGCGGGATGATGTGGCCGCAGTCCTCGATGAGGTGAGCGGTGAGGTCGTCGGCGATGGGACGCAGTTGCCGTTCCAGCGCACGACCGACCGGGTGCGCACCGATCGCCATCGTGGGGATCGTGAGCCTGCTGCCCGCCACCGCTTCACCGATCTGGCGGGCGGTGACCGGCAGGGCGCGATAGTAGGAGAAAGCGCAGCGCAGGGCGTCCTGCCCGGTGTAGGCGTCGACGAACGCGTCGCGGATCTCCGGCGGCACACCGCGCCCGAGCGTGCCCGCCGCGAGGAACCAGTCGATGTACTCCGCCTCGTGCCCGATCAGGACCTTTTCGGCGAGGCCGGGAACGGCGTGGAAACCGAACCACCACGGCGGGCCGCCCGCCAGGAAGTCCTCGGCGCCGGGCAGCGAACCCACCAGCGACTCCATCACGACGAGCCGCCGCACCCGATCCGGCCGCCGCAGGGCGAGCAGGAAGGCGACCGGTGTGCCGGCGTCGATGGCGACGACGTCCGCCTCGGTTTCGCCGAGGGCGTCGAGGATGCCTTCGGCGTCGGTGACCAGCGTGCCGGCGTCATAGCCGTCCGTGGCGCGAGTGCCGGCGCCGAGGCCGCGCAGATCCGGGGCGATGACCCGGTGCTGCTCGGCCAGCGGGCCGATGATCTCGCTCCAGAGCCGCCAGGTGTGCGGGAAGCCGTGCAGCAGCAGGACCGCGGGCCCACTGCCCGCGATGGCCACGTCGACCTCGATGCCGTTGATACCGATCCGTCGTACCTGGGGCACGTCGCCTCCGTAGTGGTTACCATTGGTTACCAGAAAACCGTAGGTAACTTCCGGCGTGCCGCCAAGACGGCACTTTCCCCACAGGTGGTGAGCTCCAGGTGACCTCCGAACGGACACGGCGCGGCGATCTGTTCGACCCCGAGTGCCCGACCCGCCGTCTGCTGGACCGTATCGGCACGAAATGGACGTCGATGGCGGTCAAGGTCCTCGCGGAGGCGGCTCCGCACGAGGTCCGTTTCGCCGAGTTACGGCGCCGGATCCCCGGCGTATCCCAGAAAATGCTGTCGGTGACCCTGCACAGCCTGGTCCGGGACGGCCTCGTCGCCCGCCGGGTGGAACCCACCGTGCCGCCCCGCGTGCACTACCGGCTGACCGACCTGGGCCGGTCACTCGACGTGCCGCTGGCGGCGCTCCGGGACTGGGCCGAAGAGCATATGGCCCGGATCGACGAGGCCAACGCGATGGCTGACGAAACCCCGGCTCAGAGCGGCTCCAGATAGGACCGCTCGGACCAGTCGTCGTCCTCGTCGTCCCGGGGACGACGATGACGCGCGGGCGGATCCTGCGCAGGCGCGGACAGCTTTTCCAGCTCCGCGACGGCGTCGTCGACGTCCAAAGTGGCCAGTTCGCCGACCTGCCGTTCCAGGGACGACCAGGCTTCGCCGGCGAGCCGCTGACGTTCCTCCGCGGGCAACGCGTCGATGATCCGCCACCAGCCGCGCGCCTCCTGGACGAATTCGTCCAGTACCGGGCCGTGGGCCAGTAGTTCGTGCGGCCGCCGCCGTCCGGCGAGCACCTCCCCCGCGAAGTCCCCGGCGGCACCGCCGGTCGCCGCCAGCAGCCGCATGGCCGTCTGCCGCGCGCGCTCGCCCTGCTCCGAGCCGAAGAGCTCGTGTCCCGTCACAGCTTCACCCGCCTGCTCTTGGCCGGGCACTCGGCGTCCCGGTGTTCGTAGTCCTGCGGCCACTGCGGCGGTTCGCCCATCGCGATGGTGGCTTCCAGCAGTTCGTCGAGCGTCTTCTCCCCCGCGAAAGCGTGTGCCAGCCCGAGCGCGGCGCTGATCCAGGTCTGGATGATCCCGACGATCTCGTTGAACGACAGCACCAGGTGGATGATGTCGCGCAGCTCGGGATCCTGGAAAATGTTGACGAGCTTGCCGCGACGTCCCAGCTCGGACAGTGCTTCGCTGATGATCTCCGCCACCCGGACCCCGCGTTGCAGCCCGAGTTTCTTGCCCTTGGTGAGGATCAGCAGCGCGATGTCGATCGCCGAGCTGTAGCCGTGCCTGATCTCCTGCATCATGTGGTACGCGAGCTTCGCCAGCGCCTGGATCGCCCGGCACGCGCCATGGAAGTACTGAGCCAGCTGAAGCACGCATGCGCGGTAATCGGCCAGCCAGTTCTTCGCCCGGTCGGCGGCCTCGCCCGCCCACACCCCCTGGATCCCGAACCGGCCCTGGTTGATGTTGGCCGCGATGTTCTCCAACCCGGTCGCGGCGTCGTGGTAGAGCACCGCCTGCTCCTGCAGCACGGTCCAGTCGCCGACGAGCAGGTCGGCGAGCATGGTGATGAAGTCCTTGTCGGACCCGGTGAGCATCTTGATCACCTCGGCGACGTCGCCCAGCGACCCACCTAGATCGAGAAGCTTCTCGCGCTCTTGCTCGGCCTTCACCGGCCACCAGGACGGGTCGGAGATGGCCGCCGGGTCGGGTCCGCCGTAGCCGACCAGGACGGCGTCGCGGAACGCCGCGGCCCCCGCCGGGTCGCGCACCTCGTCCGCCGGGATCCGCGCGGCGTCCGGCTCCGGGTTGAGCCGGTCCAGCAACTCGGCCGCGTGCGCGTCCACCACGCCGTACCAGTGCGCGACGCACCGCAGCTCATGCCCGCCGCCCGCGGCGAGATTGGCCGCGAACCCCGACTGGGTCAGCGCCGCGCGCTGCCACTCGTCCAGTTTCGGCCAGGCGGCGGCCAGGAAACCTTCGCCGCGTTCGGTGTCGAACCCGGCCCCGACCAGCCGTTCGAACCACAGCCGATAGGAGTCCGCGCCCGCGCTCGCCCGCAGGACCAGGTCTCCCAGCGCGCGCACCGCGGCCGGTTCGACCGAGAATCCCTGCCCCATCCGTCCCCCTCGTACTCCGCAAGCGTCCGTTCGACGCTCCCGAAGTCTGACAGGTTGCCACAAAATGTCACATCACTGGAACGGAGTACCGCGTGCGAAACTGGTCCGGTCACGGCGAAAGGAGGCAGCGCTGTCTCGCCCAACGGCTCGGATCTGGCTGTCCGAGCGCCGCAGGAGCGGCTTCAGCTTCGCGTTCGCGCTGGTCGTCGCCGCGTTGGCGGCCCTGTTCCGCGAGGACGTGCTGTCGATCGCGATGGTCGACGCGGGTGTTCTGGTCCTTCTCGCGTATCTCATCGGCTACCTCGTCGTGACGGTGGCGGCGTTCGGCACGGCGACCTCCGAGCAGATCCAGGACTGGGCGAGCCGGGAGAGCCGCGGCACATTCGCGCAGCGGTATGTCTTCGGGACCGCGCCGGGCCCGGGGGTGTCGATCACCATCGCGGCGGCCGCGCTGGCGGTGGCGGTGGTGTGGATGCCGGGACTCGGCGGGGAGAGCCTGCCCGCGGGGGCGCGCGTGGGAGTCGCGGTGGCGCTGGTCGTCGTCGCGTGGATCTGTGTCCTGGTGTCGTTCGCGATCGCCTACCACGCGGACGACGTGGTCGAACGGGGCGACGCCCTGCGGTTCCCCGGAGACGGACCCGCGGAGTGGTCGGACTACGTCTACTTCGCGGTGTCCGTGATGACGACGTTCGGGACGACCGATGTGGACGTCGTCTCACGGGAGATGCGCAGGACGGTGACCACACACGCGGCCATCGCCTTCGTGTTCAACACGGTGACCGTGGCGGCGGTCGTGTCCACCTTGAACAGCGGCTGACCCCTCAGCCCAGTTTCAGCAGGACCGGGCTGCCGGTGACGGTGACCTCGGCAGCGGGTTCCGCCGGCGTGACGGCCCCGTCGAGATCTTCGACCGACGTGGTGCCCTGTGCCGCCGGGATCCGCTCGGACCGGTCGATGGTCCACCAGATCAGGAAGGCCTTGCCACCCCGATCGAACCGGCACTGCCACAGGTGATCGGGCAATCCGGCCGCGCGACCCTGCCCGCAGGAATGGATCCGGCTGCCCGACAGCCAGGTGTGCAGGCGTTCCACGTGGCGCGCCGCCTTCGTGTGCGGACCGCCGGCGGGTTGCAGCACGATGGGAACCTTGGCGCTGCCCCAGTTGTAGAAGTACATGCGGCGATATTGCGCGTAGAGGCCGGACAGGAAGAACCGGACTGCGTGCTGGGCACCCCGATCGGCGTCGACGGGCCGCTGCCTGTTCACGTCGTAGGCCGAGCCGGTGCTCCACAACCTGATGCCCGCGCCGGCTTCCTGCAAGACCTTCTCGATCTCCTGTGCCAGTGGCAGCATCGTCTCCGGCGGGTCGGAGTCGTTGCGGGGAGCCAGTTTCATCGCGGCGGCGTCGCAATGGTCGTAGCCGCCGAGCTTGGCGAACCGCCGGAACCCGTCGAACGCCGCGGGATCCCAGAGCTCGCCCATGGACGGGCAGACCACGGTGGCGGCGGGGTCGGCGACCTTGATCACCTGACTCGCCCGGCGCGTCATTTCGACCAGTGCGGCCGTCGAACCGGAGAAGAAGTCCTGATGGTTGGCCATGTCCCACAGCTCGTAGGCGTCGATCCGGCCGCGATACTGCTCGACGACGGCCCGCACGAACCGGTCCCAGTCGGCGAGGTCGTCGGGCGGGCCGGTGCGGGAGTCGTCGGTGTAGACGGACTTCGGGCTGTTCGGGCTGGCCCAGGACGGGGTGCCGCCGAAGGTCAGGGTCACCGGGAAACCGGCACCATGGGCGCCGTTCACCAGCCGATCGAGCGTCTTCCAGTCGTAGCCGCCACGGGCGGGCTCCAGGTTCTGCCACCGCGTGCGCGTGTTCCACAACCGGACGGACCCGACGCGGAACGTCGGCATCAGCCCGGTGTTGGAGTTCGTCGTGACCCCGACGAACTCCGGATCGAGCGTGCGTGGCGCGCTCGTCCACATCGCCGCCTGGACGGCGGGTGCCGTGACCGTCTCCTGCCGGTCCGGCGGGTACGCCACGGCACCTCCGGCGAGCAGGACGGCTCCGAGGACCACGACGAGCGCGATCCGGGTCAGCGGCCGTCCGCGAGCGGGCTTCGCCGCGTCGCCGTCACGAAGGACCTGCGGCTCGGGAACGGCGGTTTCGCCCAGGTCCGCGCGCTCCCACACCCGGTACAGCTTCGCGAGATCCTCGCGGCTCGCGCCGCACACCGTCGCGATCGCCTCGATCGGCGCGAACGTCGCGGGAACGTTCCTTCCGGTGCAGTAGCGGTGCACGGTCGACCGGCTTGAATGCACCTTGCGCCCGAGCTGTTCGTAGCTCAGCCCGCTCCGCTCTTTGTACTCGGTGAGAAGTGCCGCCAGCCTGGCAGCCGCCTCACTCGCCATCCCGCTGCGCCCCCTCCGCGCCATGTCCTGGACGGATAACAGTGTCCCATCGCGGGCCTCACGCCGCGCGAATTCGCGAGATCACGTCTCTCATCCCGGCGTCACCGCAGGTCAGCGGCGGGGTTTCGTCCCAGCGTCCCATTCCGGGCGGTTTCGCTTGCCCCAGTGGCCAGCGCTGGGGAGCGTGGAGCCGCCAGCAGATCCGGCCATGGGGAGGGAACCGGCATGAAACCGCACAAGAGGACCACGCTTCTAGGCGCACTGGCGGCCGCGCTACTGGTCGCCGCGTCGTCCGGCGTCCCGGCCACGGCCGCGCCGTCGAGGCTGACGACGCGGGCGGACTTCAACACACCGGGCGGCGGCCAGATCGTCGAATACCTCGAAAAGCTGATCCGGGGCGCACCCGAGAACTCGACCATCAAGACCGCGCAGTTCCTCTTGAGGGACAAGCCGATCACGGAGGCGCTCGCGGACGCCGCGGAGCGTGGGGTGCACGTCCAGGTCCTGGTCGACGGAGGGACGACGGACCATCCGAACTACCAGGACCTGAAGAAGCGGCTCGAGAAGACCGGCGACAAGAACTCGTGGGCGAAGAACTGCAAGGCCGACCGAGGGTGCAACGGCGGAAACGTCATGCACAACAAGTTCTTCCTGTTCGACCGGACGCTGGACGCGCCGTCGGTGGTCGCGACCGGATCGGCGAACCTCAGCGAGAACACGACCGGCGGCAAGGGCGGCTGGAACAGCTACTACACCGACGTCGGGAATGTCGGCCTGTTCGCCCGGTACAACGACTACTTCGCCGACCTGCGCAGGGTCGCGGACGGGGGCACGGCGAACCCCGACTACTACGAAGCCAACCCGCCCGTGATCACCGGAAACACCAAGAGCTACTTCTATCCGAGGCTCAAGGACACGGGGAACGACACCGTCGAGAACACCCTGAAGGAGGTCGGCTGTTCGACGGAGAAGTCCAAGATCCGCATCGGGGTATGGTCACTCACCCGGATGAAGATCATCGAACGGCTGCGGATCCTGGCCTCCCGTGGCTGCTCTGTGGACATCGTGGCCTTGCGGATGGCCAAGGGCTCCTGCGAAGCGCTGATGAAGGGGCAGCCGGACCGTGTGCGGCTGCGTGGTTTCAAGAAGGGGAACGAGGCAGGCATCCACGAGAAGAACATGATGATCGAGGGTGACTACCTGAAGCCGGGCACCAAGGTCGTCTTCACCGGCAGCCAGAACTTCAACAACCCGTCCCTGCACGAGAACGACGAGAACGTCATCCGGATCCTGGACAACGACGGGATCTACCGGAGCTTCGTGCGGAACTTCGAGCAGGTGGCCCAGGCCACCGACCAGGAGATCAAGTCGCCTGGGGACTGCTGGAAGATGGTGCCGGAGGACTGAGCAAGCTTTGGTTTCCGGAGGGCCTGGGGTTGGCACGGCACCGCCTGCGGGACAACGGAGGTACATGAAGGCCCCCTTCCTTGCGCCTGGCGCAAGGAAGGGGGCCTTCATGTA
>NZ_JBHVKW010000132.1:0-20604 GCF_042797905.1 Amycolatopsis sp. NPDC057786 | reverse complement strand
CGCCCCGGGGCCCGCCGGGGCCCCACCCCCCGCTTCTCAGCCGGCGAACTCGGGAAGCCGCTGAGCGACCTCCGCGGGTGACGGCATCGCGGCGACCTCGTCGGCGAGTTTCCGCGCCGCGCCGAGCACCGCTTCGTCGGTGAGCAGCTTTCGCGCCTGCTCGGAGATGGCGTCCTCGACGGCGTCGCCACCGAGCAACCGCGCGCCCACCCCGGCGGCGACCACGGCTTCCGCGTTCGTGAACTGATCGGCGCCCTGCGGCAGCACCAGCTGCGGCAACCCGGCGCCGAAGGCCCCCATCGTCGTCCCGCTGCCGCCGTGGTGGACCACGAGGTCGACATGCGGCAGCAGATCGACCTGCGGCACCCAGGCCTCCACGCGGACATTGCCGGGGACGTCGCCCAGCGCCGCGGGATCCACGGTCGGGCCCGCCGCGACGATGACGTCCGCGTCGAGCCGCGCCAGGCCGCCGATGGCCCGCTTCAGCACCCCTTCGTCGCCGAACGCGGTGCCGAGGGTGAGATAGACCAGCGGACGGCTCCTGTCCCGGCCCGCCACTCCCGCGGGGAGGTCTCCCGGCTCGGCCCAGCCGACGGGACGCAACGGGATCCTGTTCGCTTCCGCCAGGAAATCGGGCGCCTGCACCGATTCCGGGCAGATGTCGACGACAGGATCGCCGAAGGACGGCAGGTGCACGCCTTCGAAACCGACTTCCCCGGCGAATTCCGCGAGGCGGCCGTAAATGACGTCCAGGACGTCGTCCGGCGAGAACCGGCCGAAACCGTGCCCGATCGCGGGGATGCCGGCGAGGTGGGCGGCGATGGCACCCCCGGCGTTGCCGCTTTCGTAGACGACGAGATCCGGCCGGTGCCGCTCCAGCAACGGCGGGAGATCGGCGACGAACCGCCGCGGCAGCACATTTCCGAACACTTCGCCGATAACGGGATGGAACGACTCGGGCGGAGCATCGGAGGCGTTGGGTTTGGGAGCGTCGGGCCCGGCGACCGACTCGAACGCCTCCCGCATCCCGAATCCGGCGCTTTCCGTGGCCAGACCGGCCTTTTGGACCACCGGAAGCATGTCGTCACCCGTGGCGAAGAGGACTTCGTGCCCGGCGTCGCGAGCCGCGACGGCGAGCGGTAGTAGGGGATAGAGATGACCATGACTCACCAGAGAAGTGAAGATCAATCGCACCCTCCCCAACGTACCCGTAGGCTGACTCGGTGACGACTTCCTTGACCTCGGAGCTGCGGGATCGGGCGTTCCGCTGGATCGCCGACGACCCGGACGACGATTCCCGTGTCGAGCTGCAGAACATCCTCGCGCGCGCGATGGGCGGCGAACCCGGTGCGGCGGACGAACTCGCGGACCGGATGGCCGGTCCGCTCGAATTCGGCACCGCCGGATTGCGCGGCCCGGTGCGCGCGGGCCCCAATGGGATGAACGTCGCGGTCGTGACCCGGACCACGGCCGGGGTCGCGGCCTGGCTGACCTCGCAAGGACATGCGGGCGGGGTCGTGGTGGTCGGCCGCGACGCGCGGCACGGTTCGGAAGCCTTCGCCGAAGCCGCCGCCGAGGTGCTGACGGCCGCCGGGTTCGCGGTGAAGACGCTGCCCGGTCCGCTGCCCACCCCGGTGCTCGCGTTCGCCGTACCGGAACTCGGCGCGGTCGCGGGTATCCAGATCACCGCGTCGCACAATCCCCCGGCCGACAACGGTTACAAGCTTTACGACGCGTCGGGCGGCCAGATCGTCCCGCCTTCGGACGGCCAGATCGAGCGGGCCATCGCAGCCGCTCCCCCGGCGATCAGCGTGCCGCGCGAACCGGGCGCCGAGGTGCTGGGCGACGAACTCCTGGACGCGTACCTCGCGAAGGTCGCGCTGCTGCCGCGTGGCCCGGAGCGCGGGGTCAAGGTCGCCGCGACGGCGTTGCACGGCGTCGGCGCGGACACCCTGCGCGCCGCGTTCGAGCGCGCCGGTTTCGACGATCTCCAGCTGGTGGCCGAACAGGCCACGCCCGATCCCGACTTCCCGACGGTCGCCTTCCCGAATCCGGAAGAACCGGGCGCGACGGACCTTTTGCTGACACTGGCGTCCGAAGTGGACGCGGAGCTGGCGATCGCGCTCGATCCCGACGCCGACCGCTGCGCGCTGGGCGTGCGCGAACGGGACGGTTCGTGGCGGATGCTGCGCGGCGACGAAACCGGCGTGCTGCTCGGCTGGCATGTTCTGTCCACTGTGGACGACGCTGATCCACTGGTCGCCACGACGATCGTGTCGTCGTCGATGCTCGGCGAGGTCGCGAAGGAGTTCGGAGCCCGCTACGCGGAGACGTTGACCGGGTTCAAGTGGCTGGTCCGTGCGGGCGAAGGGCTCGTCTTCGCCTACGAAGAGGCGCTCGGCCTCTGTGTGAACCCCGGTTTCGTACGCGACAAGGACGGTATCTCCGCCGCCGTGCTCGCCGCGGCGTTGACCGCTTCTTTGCGCGCGGCCGGCCGCGGACCGCTGGACGTCCTCGACGAACTGTCCGTGAAGCACGGGGTGCACGTGACGGATCAGGTCTCGTTGCGGGTCACGGATCTGTCGGTGCGGGAGCGGCTGATGGCGGACCTGCGCGCCACTCCCCCGGCGTCCCTGGGCGGCACCGACGTCACGATGGAGGACCTCCTGCCCGACGCCGACGTCCTCCGCCTGACCGGCGAGGGGCTGCGCGTCGTCATCAGGCCGTCCGGAACCGAGCCGAAACTGAAGGCGTACTTGCAGGTCAAGGAGCCGGTCACCGGCGACCTCGCCGAGGCACGCGCCGCCGCGGGCACCCGGCTGGCCGCGCTGCGGGCCGACATCGAGTCCCGGCTGGCGTGACATGCCGAAGCTGCTGATCGTCCACCACACGCCGTCGCCCTCGACGCAGGCGATGTTCGAGGCCGTGCTTTCCGGCGCGAACCATCCGGACATCGAGGGCGTCGACGTCGTGCGCCGCGCGGCGCTGGGCGCGACCGTGCCCGACGTCCTGGACGCCGACGGTTACCTGCTCGGCACCCCGGCGAATCTGGGGTACATGTCCGGCGCGCTGAAGCATTTCTTCGACACCGTCTACTACCCCTGCCTGGATTCCACGCGGGGACGGCCGTTCGGGTTCTTCGTACACGGCAACAACGACACCTCCGGCACCGTGCGCGGGATCGAAAGCATCACCACCGGACTCGGCTGGGAGAGCGCGGCTTCTCCGGTACTCGTCACGGGAGAACCGGGCAAAGCGGATTTGGAAGCCTGTTTCGAACTGGGCGGCACCCTGGCCGCCACGCTGATGCCCTGACCCTCCACCGCGTTTAGTCCTCTGAACGCGGTAGTTGGCTATACGAACGACCGCATTCAGAGGACTAAACGCGGGAGAAAAGTAAGGGGCCTGTCACCGGAAGCCCTGGGGGTCGACCTCCGGCAACAGGCCGAGACCAAGGGTTCGCCGTGACGGCGATCAACCTTGGCTGCCTCAGCGTACTACATCCGGCACGATCTTGTGCACCCACCGCGAAGAACGGCTCTCACTCCGGCGTCCGTACACCCCCAGGGCACGGATTCCGGAGTGAGAGACCGGACACGGCACGAAACCGCTTGACAACTGTAAACCACTGCATACATGTGCTGTCAACAGCTGCGGACAGGCTGTATCGCGTTACACTCCCACTACGGAACGGGACCAGGGAACGGATGGGGGGTCATGTCGCCGTACCAGACCTTCGCCCAGAAACTGAGCGCGCTGATCGATTCGGCGCGCGCGAACGAAGGCGCCCCGCACAGCTATCGCGAGCTGTCCGCGGCGATCGATCGCGCCGGCGGGCCCACCATGTCGCCCGCGTACCTCCAGCAGCTCGCCACGGGCAAACGCGTCAATCCGAAGATCCACTACGTCGAGGCGCTGGCGAAGCTGTTCGGGGTTCCGATCACGTACTTCTTCGAAGACCAGGAACCGCAGCCCGTCGGAGAGGCGAAGCTCATGGCCATGCGCGCGCAGGAGCTTTCCCCGCAGGGCCGCCGCCAGGTCATGGACCTGCTGGAGCTCGTCGAGCGCTACGAACGGGCCGAGCGCGACCAGCCGGACGAAAGCCGATGAAGGAACGGGAGCTCCGCAAACGCTGCCGCAAGATGCTGAACAAGCTCGACATCGAGCCGCCGCTCGACGTCGGCGTGCTCTGCGAACGGCTCGGCGAACAGCGTGGCAGGCCGATCCGGCTGATGCCGTACCCGCTGGAGGTGCCCGGTCCGTTCGGCTGCTGGATCGCCACCGGTTCGGCGGACTACATCTTCTTCCAGCAGGAGACCACGAAGTCCCACCAGGATCACATCATCCTGCACGAACTCGGGCATATGCTCGCCGATCACCATCCCGGCGGCGACGCCGAACCCGCCGACTTCCTGCGCGGTCCCTCCCCGGGGCTCGACGGCGACGCGGTACACCGCGCTTTACGCCGCACCTCCTACGATGAGGCGCACGAATGGGAAGCCGAGACCGTGGCGACCATCATCCTCGAATGGGCGTCGGTCTTGAACTACACGATTCCCCGTCGCGCCGACGACGATGACGTCCGCCGCGTCCAAGGCGCGCTGGGCGACCATCAAGGGTGGCTGTGAACTCGCTGTTCTCCCCTCTCAACGTCGTGGCGATGGTGCTGTTCGCGACCGCGCTCGCCTGGCGGATCTACCAGACGTACCGGGCGCCCCGGCTGCTGCCGAACTGGGCGATCACGGTCACGATCGTCTGCGTCGCCGGCTCCTTCCTCGCCCAGCAGAAGGTCATCTCCGGCTGGCTCGACGGCCTGACGGGCAAGGGCACGGGGCGCCTGGTCAACAACATCATGCTCGCCATCGGGGTGTGCGCGCTGTTGATCGTGTTCCTCGGCTCCGCGCTGGGCCCGCGCCGTCCGCGGCGGGTGCTCTTCGAGCTGGTCCCGCTGTCCGGCGCGATCGCGTTGATGCTGGTCGCCATGGCCCTCACCCCGCCGGAGGTGCGCGGGCTCGCGCTGAGCCCGAAGCTCGTGCACGTGCCCGGGGTGGCGCTGTTCTACCTGGGGGCCGGGATCTACCTGATCTACGGCCTCGCCGCGTGCGCGTGGTGGATCTTCCGCTACATCCGCACCGCGGACCGCCATCTGAAGACCGGGCTGAAACTCAGCGCCGCCGGGCTGGTCTGCCTTTCCGTCGGCAGCGTGTTCCGCGCGCTCTACATCGTCATCGCGTGGGCGTTCGGGCCGTCGATCCCGCTTCTGCTCACCGTCGCCGTCCCGTTGGTGCTCCTCGGGATCGTGCTCTTCCTCGCCGGGATCACCTACCCCGGCGCCCGCGCGCGGTTCGCCGCGCTGCGGCGGCGTCGCCAGCACCGGCGCCACCACGACGAGCTCACCCCGTTGTGGACCGCGCTGGCCGGGATCTACCCGAACATCGTGCTCCGGACCACGCCACAGAGCAGGTGGGAACGGTGGCGCCCGCGCACGGTCCACCGCCGGTACTACCGCCGCGTGATCGAGATCCGGGACGGGCTCGTGCAGCTGAGCCCCTATCTGGAAACCGACCTCACCGCGCTCGCCGCCGACGATCCGCGGGCGGCCGCGGAAGCGCTGAAAACGGCGATCGCCAGGCAGACCGCGGGCGAGGAGACCGACGGGCGGGCGAAACTCGTGCTCCCCGGCGGCGCCTCCGACATCGAATCCGACGTGCGGCCGCTGCTCGCCCTGTCCGCCGCCGTCTCCAGGAGCGAACCGTGACCGCACAACTGCTGCTGACAGCCGGCCGCGTCCTGCCGCGTCCGAGCACCCCGGTCGAAGACGGCGCGGTGCTCGTCGAGGACGGCCGGATCCTCGCGGCGGGCACTCGCGCCGAGGTCGTGGCCCAGGCGTCGCCGGACGCCGAACGGCTCGACTTTCCCGGCGCGACACTGCTTTCCGGCCTGTTCAACGCCCACGTGCACCTGGCTTTCGACGCCTCCCGCGAGATGCTGCCGAACTTCCTGGCGAGCAGCGACGACGCTCTCCGCGCGGGCGCCAAGGACCGGTTGGGACAGCTGTTGCGCAGCGGCGTCACGACGGTGCGGGATCTCGGCGATCGTGACGCGCTGGGCGCGCGGGTCCGGGCGGAGCTGGCAGCTGAAAGAATCGCCGCTCCCCGTCTGCTGACGGCGGGATCGCCCCTGACCGTCCTCAAAGGACACTGCCATTTCTTCGGCGGCGAGGTCGCGGACGACGACGCGATCCGGGCCATGATCGACGCCAACGCGGCGGCGGGCGCGGACGTGATCAAGGTGATGGCCAGCGGCGGCCAGATCACCGAAGGCGGCGCGGACATGTGGGAATCGCAGTTCGACGTCCGGGCGCTGCGCCTGATCGTCGAGCACGCGGCGCGCCACGGGCTCCCGGTCGCCGCGCACGCCCACGGCTCGGACGCGATCGAGGCGTCGGCCGAGGCGGGTGTCCGCACGATCGAGCACTGCACCTGGATGACCGGGCCCCAGCGTCAGGACAGGCGCGAAGGCGTCGCCAAACGCATGGCGGCCGAGGGCATCGCGGCGTGTTCGACGAGCAGCCGCAACTGGCGGATGCTGGCCGAGCGCATGGGCGACGAACTCGCGAAAACCATGTACGGACGGCTGTCCTGGCTTGAGGAGCTGGGTGTCCCGCTGCTGTCGGGGACGGACGCCGGGCTGCCCGGATCGGTCTTCGACGATCCTGTCGGCGCGCTCGAACTCTACGAATGGCTCGGTTTCGGCAGGCGCCGGATCCTCGAGATCGCGACCGAGGACTCCGCCGCCGGGCTCGGCCTCGGCGACGTCACCGGACGGCTCGCCCCCGGCCTGAGCGCCGACGTCCTGGTGGTCGACGGCGATCCGCTCGCCGACCTCTCCGCGCTCCGGAACGTCCGTCTTGTCCTTTCTCGCGGGGTGGTGGCGAGCGGCTCGGCTTGATCGAGTCGCGACACCAGCACCGCGGCCGCGAGGGACAGCAGGGGCGGCACTGCCAGGGCAGATGTGAGGGGGACTTTCCCCGCATCCGATACGGCGAAAGTCCCCTTCACGACACCCGGCACCGTCTTGACGGCCGAGAGAACCTGAACCACCACCGCACGACCCGCTCGCCCATCCCGGCCGTCGAACGCAAAGTTTTGGTGACAGTGTTTTAAAACAGTGTTATCATTTCCTCATGGATGAACCGATCAAACTGTTCACCGTCATCGCGCTCGTTTCGCTGCCGACGGTGATGTACGGCGGCTACGCGCTGATGGGTGTCCTGCGCGACAAGAAACTGACCGAACACCAACGCGGGATGTTCCGCGCCGGCCACGCGCACGCCGGCGTCCTGCTGGTTCTCGCGCTGGTCGTGCTGCAGATCCTGGGGCAGACAGGGCTCCCGAGCACAGCGCTGTGGATCGTCTGCTTCCTGCTGCTGTTCGGCGCGCTCGCCCAGTCCGGTGGCTTCTTCCTGCACCTGGCACCGGGCAAGGGCAAGCTCGGCGGGCGGGTCACCAGCGCCGGGGCGGTGCTGCTCGGAGCGGCGATCCTGACCACCGCGTACGGCGTCGCCTTCGCTGGTTAAGCTTGTTGACGTGCCTGAATACCTGCCGACAGCCCCCGCCAAGGGGACCCGCGACTTCCTGCCCGCCGAGATGTCCGTCCGGACGCAGGTGTTCGGCCATCTCTACGACGTGCTGGAACTCCGGGGCTTCCTCCGCTACGACGGGCCGATCCTCGAACCCGCCGAGATCTACGAGCGGAAGTCCGGGCAGGAGATCGCGGACCAGCAGCTGTACACGCTGACCACCAAGGGCGGCGAGCGGCTGGCGCTGCGCCCGGAGATGACGCCGTCGGTCGCCAGGATGATCGCGGGCAACGCGAAGTCGCTGCAGTTCCCGGTGCGCTGGTACAGCCACCCGAACTGCCACCGCTACGAGCGGCCGCAGCGTGGGCGGGTCCGCGAGCACTGGCAGATCAACGCGGACATCTTCGGTTCGGACAGCGCGAACTGCGAGATCGAGATCTTCGAGCTCGTCCACGACATGATGAGCGCTCTCGGCGCGACCCCGGACATGTTCCAGGTGCGGGCCAACGACCGGAACCTGCTCTCCTCGGCGCTCACCGACATCGTCGGCGTGACCGCGGAGCAGCTGCCGCAGGTGTTCACCCTGGTGGACCGCTGGGAGAAGTCGGACCGGACGAAGCTGAGCGACACCGCGGCCGAGATCGGGCTGACCGACAAGCAGTTCGAGAAGCTGACCGAGATCCTGACCTCCGGCGCGGCGCTGCTCGACGAGCTGCCGGACCAGGTCAAGGAGAACTCGAATTTGGTCAAGGTGCTGAACAGTGGCGCCGCGGACCTGATCACCTTCGACCCGATGATCGTGCGCGGGCTCGCGTACTACACGTCGACCGTGTTCGAGGTCTTCGACACCTCACCGGAGAACCGTCGCGCCCTCTTCGGCGGCGGCCGGTACAGCGACCTGGCGTCGTTGTTCACGTCGCAGCAGATCCCCGGGATCGGCTTCGGCATGGGCGACGTCACGCTGATCGACTTCCTCGACACGCACGGCCTCACCCCGAAGCCGCGCAGCGAGGTCGACGTCGTGGTGATCCCGGTGATCGAAGAACTCACCGACGCCTCGCGCGAGGTCGCGGGACGGCTCCGGAAGGCCGGGCTGCGCACGTCCACGCCCGTCGAGCTGCGCAAGCTGGGCAAGGAGCTCACCCGCGCGGACAAGGCCGGGGCGCGGGCCGTGGTGATCGTGGGCCAGGAGGACTGGGACGCCGGGAACGTGACCGTGCGCGGACTCGCGACCCGCGAGCAGCAGACGGTGGCCGTCGACGACGTGGTCTCGGCGGTCACGTCTTTAGTCTGACAACGCAAAGCCGGCGCCCTGGAATCGGGGCGCCGGCTTTGTCGTGTTCAGCGGGACAGCATGCGCATGGCCGCTTCGGGGTAGCGCTCCCCCGCGACCGCGTCGGCGGGCACCGCTTCCTCGATCGCCGCCACGTCTTCCGCGGTCAGCTTCAGGCCGACGGACGCCACGTTCTCTTCGAGGTACTTGCGGCGCTTGGTGCCAGGGATAGGCACGACGTCGTCACCCTGCGCCTGCACCCAGGCCAGCGCCAGTTGTCCGGCGGTGACGCCCTTCTGCTCGGCCAGCGCGCGCAGCGCCTCGACGATCGCCATGTTGCGCTCGAAGTTGCCCTCGGCGAACCGCGGCTGGGTCGTCTGGCGGAAGTCACCTTCCGCGAAGTCCTCTTTGGACTTGAACCGGCCGGTGAGGAAACCACGGCCCAGCGGGGAATACGGCACCAGCCCGATACCGAGTTCGCGACAGACCGGGACGACCTCGTGCTCGATGTCGCGCGACCACAGCGACCACTCGGTCTGCACGGCCGTCACCGGATGCACGGCGTGCGCCCGCCGGATCGTCTCCGGACCGGCCTCGGACAGCCCGATGTGCCGGATCTTCCCCTGCTCGACCAGCGAGGACAAGGCGCCCGCGGTCTCTTCGATCGGCACGTTCGGGTCGACGCGGTGCTGGTAGTAGAGGTCGATGTGGTCGACGTTCAGCCTGCGCAGTGACGACTCGACCTGTTGGCGCACATAGAATTCGTCGCCCCGGATCCCGCGCTTCGAGGGATCCGCCTCGTCACGCACGATGCCGAACTTGGTCGCCAGCACGACCTGGTCCCGCTTGCCTGCCAGCGCGCGGCCGACCAGTTCCTCGTTGCGGCCGAAGCCGTACATGTCGGCGGTGTCGATCAGGGTGACGCCCAGTTCGATCGCGCGGTGGACGGTCGCGATCGATTCGGTGTCGTCACCTTGGCCGTAGAACTCGCTCATGCCCATGCAGCCGAGCCCCTGCGCGCCGACTTCCAGCGTGCCGAGCCTGCGGGTGGGCAGGGTGGAACCCGTCATGATTTCTCTCGCAATTCTCTGGGATTTACTTTCCGGCGGCGCGGGCGAGCCGCTCCGGGTAACGCTCGCCGGCGATCGCTTCGGCGGGCGCGGCCTTTTCGATGGCCTCGATGTCCACTTCGGACAGTTTCAGGTCCGCGGCGGCGGCGTTCTCTTCGAGGTACTTGCGGCGCTTGGTGCCAGGGATCGGCACGACGTCGTCACCCTGCGCCTGCACCCAGGCCAGCGCCAGTTGTCCGGCGGTGACGCCCTTCAGCTCGGCCAGCGCGCGCAGCGCCTCGACGATCGCCATGTTGCGCTCGAAGTTGCCCTCGGCGAACCGGGGCAGCCCGCGGCGCATGTCGTCCGCCGGAAGGTCCTTCACCGATGTCACGCTGCCGGTGAGGAACCCGCGGCCGAGCGGCGAGAACGGCACGATGCCGATGCCCAGCTCGCGAACGGTCGAGAGGATCTCGCCTTCGATACCGCGGGTCCACAGCGACCACTCGCTCTGCAGCGCCGTCACCGGGTGGACGGCGTGGGCGCGACGGATCGTCTCGGCACCGGCCTCGGAGATCCCGGCGTAGCGGATCTTGCCCTCTTGGACCAGCTCCGCGAGCGCGCCCCAGGTCTCCTCGACCGGCGTGTTCGGGTCGACCCGGTGCTGGTAGTACAGGTCGATGTGGTCGACGTTCAGCCGTCGAAGGGACTCTTCGCAGCTCTGCTTGACGTACGCCGCGTCGCCGCGAGCGGACATCCCGCCGTCCTGATCCCAGACGATGCCGAACTTGGTCGCCAGCACGACCTGGTCCCGCTTGCCCGCGATCGCGCGGCCGACCAGCTCTTCGTTCGCTCCGGCGCCGTAGACGTTCGCGGTGTCGATCAGGGTCACCCCCAGCTCGAGCGCGCGGTGGACGGTGGCGATCGACTCCGTGTCGTCGTCGCGGACGCCGTAGGCCTGGCTCATCCCCATGCAGCCGAGCCCCTGCGCCCCGACCTCCAGACCGCCGAGCCTCCTGGTGCTGATCACGCTGAAATTCCCTCCACGGTGGCTCCGGTGCCGAGCACCTTCCGCTCCACCTGGTCGTAGTGCTCGATCTTGTAGTCGAGGATGTCGAGGCAGTTCTGCAACTCGGCGATCCGGTCGGCGACCGATTTACGCTGGTCGACGAGGATCGCCTTGCGCCTTCCCGCGCTCGCCGCGCCGTGATGGCGCAGGGAGGCGTACTCCCGCATCCGCTTGATGGGCATGCCGGTCAGGCGGAGCTTGGTCAAGAACCCCAGCCACCCGAGGTCGTCGTCGCTGTAGGCGCGGCGGCCTGCGGCGTCGCGCGCCGGGGGCTCGACGAGTTTGATGCGCTCGTAGTACCGGAGAGTGTCGATGGACAGTCCGCTACGTCGCGCGGCTTCCGCTATCGAGTAGCTCATGCGAACGACACTACGACCTGGAGTGCGCTCCAGGTCAACTCCGAATCCGAGCGATTGATAACAGCGTTGCGATACGCTCTGCGCATGCCCCGCCCCAGGACGCACGACGAGAACCTCCGGCTGAAACTGCTGGACCGCGCCGGTGAGCTCATCTCGGCCGACGGCCCCAAGGCGCTGAGCCTCCGCAAACTGGCCGCCGACGTCGGCACGTCCACCACCGCGGTCTATTCGCTCTTCGGCGGGAAGACGGACCTCGTCAGCGCCCTCTTCACCGAGGGCTTCCGCCGCTTCGGCCGCCGGATGTCGGGGGTCACGCTGAGCGGCGACCCGGTCGAGGACCTGGTGCGGCTCGGCGTCGCGTACCGGGAAAGCGCGCTGGCCGACCCGCATCTCTACGCGATCATGTTCACGAAATCGGTGCCGGGTTTCGAACCGGCGGAGGAGACGTCCGAGCAGGCCCGCGCCACGATGGCGCCGCTGGAGGGGACGATCCGCAAGGCCGTCGCCGACGGCGTCTTCCTCGACGTGCCGCCCGAGGTCGTCACGGTGGCGTGCTGGGGGTTCGTGCACGGGCTCGTGTCGCTGGAGCTGAACGGGAACCTTCCGGAGCAGTACACCGTGAGCACGGCTTACGAGACCGCGCTGCGGGTGAACGCCGCGGGCTGGCTGCGCCGGTGACCTGCGTTTAGCGGGCTAATCGCGATCTGCCGCCCGGCCGGCACCTCGCTGGCGGGATGCTGTGAAGGCCTCCTTGCCTAGCTTCAGGTAGGGAGAGGCCTTCACCACCTCGCCCCTCGACGACCGGGCGCGACCTGCGTTTCGCGGGCTAAACGCGATCCGCGGGCCACGCCACCCGCGCTCAAGTACATGAAGGCCCCCATCCTTGCGCCTAGCTCCGTGAAGGACCCCTTCACGTACTTCCCAGCGACCCATAGCGCGTGGATCGCGATTAGCCCGCTAAACGCAGGTCAGTAGAGCGGAAGCGTCCCCTGGTACAGGATCGCCCCAGCCGCGTCCAGGACGGTGATGCCCACCCGCACGTCGTAGGCCAGACTGAACCCGTCCGGCATCCAGGCCGCGAAAGTCCCGTCCACGACCGTCGCGTCGATCGTCGTGCCGGTCCCGAAGTCGAGCTTCACGCCCGCAGCGGCCTCGGGAACGACTCCCAGAAACGTGTTCCGGACCGGGACGCGGTTCCCGTTCCGGTCCACCCTGCCGACCGTTTCGGCCTGCACCGTGCGCACCGGCCCCGCCGACCGCGGATCGCCGGAAAAGACCCGGTAGTACTCGGTCTTCCCGTCTCCGTACCCGAGTCCGCCCTGGCACACGATGGCCTGGCCACCCAGGCGAGCGACGGCCACTCCGACATCCTGGCCTTCGAGGTACGCGCCGACCCGGAAGGCGTCCTCGTCGGCCACCGTTTCGGACGCTCCCGCTGTGCACACCTTGAAGAACTCACCCGCGGGCGTCGCCCGGTCGGGGACCGGGAACACCGGTTTGTCGAGTCTCGACACGGCGGGCTCGGGCGCGGGCCGAAGGGGGTACGGCGCCTGATATCCGTACGGGCGTGATTGTTCCCCGGGCGTCGGCCCGACCGCGTAGGTGGTCCGCGACATCTTCATCGGCGCGATGTGCGCGAACAGGTTCCCCGGCCGGAAGACCGGGATGTCCCGTTTGGACTGTGACGCTTCGTTCTGGCCCGTCAGCTCCACTTTCGGCCAGTCCGGATCGGCGATGCCCGCGACCGTCCCGGCCGGGGTCATCAGCAGGGCCGCGGTCCGCGTGCCCTCCGTATAGGCGGGAGCGGCGTTCGGGTCGGACACGGTAGCCGTCATCAGCGTGGTCTCGCAGAACAAAGGCTTGTCGCCCACCGTCATCGCGACGACGGTCACCGAGTACGAAACGACGGTGAACCGCGGCACCCATTCGTTCCGTGGCGGGAAACTCGCGGCCCTGCCCTCGGACTGGACGACGGCCCAGCATCGGTCCATCGCCGACACGGCCTTCGGCCAGTCGAGGGAGAAGTCAGGGTTCGCGACGACGGGCCCCTGCCCGTCCGGCTCCCGGATGAGCACGGTCGTGACCAGGGCCCCCGCGAGAACCAGGACCACGGCGGCCGCCGCGGCGACGATCGGCCAGCGCCGCCGCTCGGGTTTTCCCATTCCCTCCCGCAGCGACATCCGCAGGTTGTCGAGCACTTCCGGGGGGAGTTCGCGCCTGCCGGGCAGGCCGAGGTCGTCGGTCATTTCTCCTCCAGGGCGGCCCGCAGCTGCGTACGGGCCCGCGAGATGTGGGCGCGAACGGTCACCTCGGCGACGCCGAGCAGTTCGGCGGCGTCGGCGGAGGAGAGATCGCCGAGCAGGCAGAGTTCGACGGCTTTCCGTTGTGATTTCGGCAGCTTCGCGACCAAGGCGAGCACCTGCCGAAGGCGGTCTTCGCCGTCGAGCTGGTCGACGACGGTGTCGGCGTGGTCGGACACCGACCGGGGCTCGGGCAGCCGCCGGACAAGCCGGAGCCGCCGCCCGGTGCTGCGGTGTTCGCTGCGCGCGAGGTTCCCCGCGACGGTGTACAGCCAAGGAAGCGCGCTGTCGCGGATGAGCGTGATGTCCGCCCGGCGCCGCCAGGCGGTGAGAAACGTCGTCGACGTCAGGTCTTCGGCCGACGCCCACGACCCGGTGAGCCGATAGGCGTGGTTCCACACCGGCTGGGCGTGGCGTTCGAACAGCTCGGTGAACGCCGCGTGATCACCGCCCGCGGCCGCCCGCCAAAGCTCCGTGTCGCTCCTGTCGGGAGGAGGCTCGCTCGAGTCCACCGGCACCCCCACCGTTCCGGTCACTGTTCTGGTCACACCTGGCAGTGACCGGCAACGGCGGAGATGTTGCGAACCGGCCGGATCGCGTTTAGCGGGCTAAACGCGATCCGGCGGCGTCAGACGGCCCCGTACTGCCGGTCGCCCGCGTCCCCGAGGCCCGGCACGATGAACCCGGAGTCGTTCAGCCGCTCGTCGATGCTCGCGGTCACCACCCGCAGCGGCAGCCCGGTCTTCTTCAGATGCTCGATGCCTTCGGGAGCCGCCAGCGCGCAGATCGCGGTGACGTCGGTGGCGCCCCGGTCGGTGAGCAACCGGATCGTGTACTCCATCGACCCGCCGGTCGCCAGCATCGGGTCGAGCACCATCACCGGCCGGTCGGCGAGCGATTCGGGCAGCGACTCGAGATACGGCGTCGGCTTGAGCGTCTCTTCGTCGCGCGCGAGGCCGACGAAACCCATCTGGGCGTCCGGAATCAGCTTGTGCGCCTGGTCCGCCATCCCGAGCCCGGCCCGCAGCACCGGCACGAGCAGCGGAGGGCTCGCCAGCGCGTAGCCGTCGGTGCGCGCCACCGGCGTGTGGATCCGCTCGATCCGCACGGGCATGTCGCGCGTGGCTTCGTACACCAGCATGACGGTCAGTTCGTGCAGCGCCGCGCGGAACGCGGCGCTGTCGGTGCGCGCGTCGCGCATGGTGGAAAGCCTGGCCTTGGCCAGGGGGTGATCAACGACGTGCACATCCATGCCGGTCAATTTAGCCCGTCACGCCTGCCGCGCGAACCAGCCGACCCAGCGGCGCTGCCACGGCGTCTCCACCGAACGCTTGTCGTGGTTGGCCCGCGCCCACGCCACCGCCTCGTCGGCGCTCAGCCCGGAAAGGGTGGCGAGACAGGACAGCACCGTGCCAGTCCGCCCCACTCCGCCGTAGCAGGCGACCTCGACGCCTTCGCCCGCCACCGCCCGGGTGTGCAGGTCGACGATCCGGCGCCGCGCGTCCGCCCAGTCCGTCGGCAGCAGGAAGTCGGGCCAGCGGATCCACGCCCGCTCCCAGTCCATTTTGTGATCGTGCTTCCGGCGCAGTTTCGCGCCGCCCAAATACAGTCCGAAATCCGGCGAAGGCCCTTCTGGCCAGGGACGGCCCAGGCCCCGTCCGCGCACCATGACCCCATCCGGCAACGCCACGGCGCCGGGTAGTGATTTCCCCATCACGGGAGGATGCCACTGTCGACCAGAAGATGGACGCTTGGCCCTCTCGTCGGCGCTAGGCTCCTCCAGGTGAGTGAAGAGCCGGCCCTGCCGGGCCCCGAACAGATGCGCATCTCCGACGCCGACCGAGAGCAGGTCGCGCAGGTGCTGCACGCGGCGATGTCCGAAGGGCGCATCACCATCAACGAGCTGGAAGAACGGCTCACCGTCGTCTACGCGGCCAAGACCGTCGGAGACCTCAAACCGGTCACCGCGGATCTGCCGCAGCATTCGCGGTCGGCGATCGAGCCGGCGACCTCGCGCGCGCTCGGCCTTCCCGACGACCGGATCGGCGGGCATCCGGGCTCCGGCGCCTCGATCGCCGTCATGTCGGGCGCGTCGCGCAAGGGCAGCTGGGTGGTCCCGCCGCAGCACAACAGTTTCGCGTTCTGGGGCGGCGCCGAACTCGATCTGCGGTACGCGCGGTTCGCCGAGAAGCATTCGACGATCACCGCGGTCGCGATCATGGGCGGGATCGACATCATCGTGCCCGACGACATCAACGTGGACGTCACCGGAATCGGCTTCATGGGCGCCTTCGAACTGGAGGATCGTGCCGGGACTCCCCCGGCGCCGCCGACGGCGCCCACCGTGAAGGTCACCGGCCTGGCATTCTGGGGTGGGGTCGTCGTGAAGCGGAAACCACGCAAGAAGGACGTACCTGGAATCGAAGGCTGAACACACACTGGGGGATGGTCCGATGCGCCGAAGTTTCGTCGCGATCGTTTGTGCCGCACTGCTTTCCGTCACCGCCGTCCCGGCGGTTGCCGCCGAGAGGACCGATCCGCGCCAGGCCGCGATGGACGCGGCGGTCGCCGCGGGCATCCCCGGCATGGTCGCCGTCTCCGACGATTTCCGCGGTGCCAGCGGCGTCGCGAACATCGCACGGCCGGGCAAGCCCGACGCGTCGGGCCGGTGGCGGATCGCGAGCGTCTCGAAGGTGTTCGTCGCGACACTCGTCCTGCAGCTCGTGGCCGAAAAGCGCGTCGGGCTGGACGAGCCCGTACGGCGTTACCTGCCCGGGCTGCTGCCGTATCCCGAGCCGATCACCGTCCGCCAGCTGCTCCAGCACACCAGCGGCCTCCCGCGCGACCTGGCCACCGAGGACACCTGGGCGTCCGGTCCGGAGGTCGACACCGAACGCTTCGAGCACTTCGACAGCGACGACCAGATCCGCCTGAGCGTCACGAAGCAGCCGTTGCAGTTCAAGCCCGGCACGGGCTGGGCGTACTCGAACACCGGCTACAACGTCCTCGGCCTGCTGGTCGAGAAGATCACACGGAAGTCGCTGGAGCGCGCGCTCGCCGAGCGCGTCACCGGGCCGCTGCACCTGCGCGACACCTCGCTGCCCCGTGACTTCCCGTTCCTGATCGGCGCGGCCGCCCGCGGCTACGAGCAGCTGTACGACGCGCCGCGCGGCCTCACCGACGTCACCACCTACAACTACTCGCGCTACTTCGGCGCGGGCGGCATGGTGTCTTCGGCCAAGGACCTCAACCGCTTCTTCGAGGCGTTGCTCGGCGGCCGCCTCCTGCCCGCCGACCTGGTGGCGGAGATGAGGAAGACGGTCCCGGTGGGCGGCGGCATGGAGTACGGGCTCGGCCTGATGAAGCTGAACCTCAAAGCGGCGGGGGCCTGCGCCGAGGACATCTCGATCTGGGGGCACGGCGGCGACCTGCCCGGCTTCGCCACCCTCAGCTTCCACGACGACTCCGGCAAGAACATCTCCACGCTGGCCACCGTGGACATCACCGCGTCGCCGGACGCCGCGCTCAAACGCCAGCTGCCGATGATCTCCGAGTTCTGCGCCCCGGTGGTGCCCTCGACCAGGGCGGTCGCCCAGGCCCCGGTGCCCAGCCTGTAGGCCGCTTACACTCACCCGTATGACAGCTACGACCAGCTCGTCAGCGACGACGGTCACCCCGTCGCCGCTGGCGGACGCGACTCGCGACGAGGCGAGCCTGCGCCGGTTCCTGCACGGGCTGCCTGGTGTCGACCAGGTCGGCGTCGAGCAGCGGGCGGCGGGACTCGGCACGCGCAGTATCAAGAAGGCCGCCAAGCTCTGGGCGATCGACACCGCCATTTCGATGGTCGACCTGACGACCCTCGAAGGCGCCGACACCCGGGGCAAGGTCCGCGCGCTCGCCGCGAAGGCCATGCGGCCGGATCCGGAACGCCCGGACACCCCGCGGGTCGCGGCCGTGTGCGTGTACCCGGACATGGTCGAGACGGCTGTCGAGGCGCTTCGCGGCACCGGCATCCACGTCGCGAGTGTCGCCACCGGTTTCCCGGCGGGCCGCACGAGCCGCGAGATCAAGCTGGCCGACACCAAGATCGCCGTCGACGCCGGCGCCGCCGAAATCGACATGGTGATCGATCGCGGCGCGTTCCTGGAAGGCCGGTACCTGGAGGTCTTCGAGGAGATCCAGGCGATCAAGGCCGCCTGTGGCAGCGCGCACCTCAAGGTCATCCTCGAAACCGGCGAGCTCGCCACCTACGACAACGTCCGCCGCGCGTCCTGGCTCGCGCTGCTGGCGGGCGGCGACTTCATCAAGACCTCCACCGGCAAGGTCTCGCCCGCCGCGACGCTGCCGGTCACCCACGTGATGCTGCAGGCCGTCCGCGACTGGTTCGTCCAGACCGGTGAACTGCGCGGCGTCAAACCGGCCGGTGGTATCCGGACGACCAAGGACGCGATCAAGTACCTGGTCGCGGTGCACGAGGTCGCCGGCGAGCAGTGGCTGACCCCTGATCTGTTCCGGTTCGGGGCGTCCAGCCTGCTCAACGACCTCCTGCTGCAGCGCCGCACCCAGGCCGACGGCCACTACAGCGGTCCCGACTACGTGACGGTGGACTGATCCATGGGCATCTTCGAGTACGCGCCCGCGCCCGAATCGCGCGACCTCGCGAACCTCAAACCGCATTACCGGCCGTTCGTGAACGGCGAATTCGTCGACGGCTCGGGTGAGCCGCTCAAGACGATCAACCCGGCCACCGAAGAGGTGCTCGCCGAGGTCGGCACCGCGTCGGCGTCCGATGTGGACAGTGCGGTGAAGGCCGCGCGCAAGGCGTACGACAACGTCTGGTCCAAGATGCCGGGCTCCGAACGCGCCAAGTACCTGTTCCGCATCGCGCGCCTGATCCAGGAACGGTCGCGGGAGCTGGCCGTGCTGGAAAGCCTCGACAACGGCAAGCCGATCAAGGAATCGCGCGATTCGGACGTGCCGACGGCCGCCGCGCACTTCTTCTACCACGCCGGCTGGGCCGACAAGCTCGACTACGCCGGCTACGGCCCGAACCCGAAGCCGCTCGGTGTCGCGGGCCAGGTCATCCCGTGGAACTTCCCGCTGCTAATGCTGGCCTGGAAGATCGCGCCCGCGCTGGCCACCGGCAACACCGTGGTGCTCAAACCCGCGGAGACCACGCCGCTGACCGCGCTGGTGTTCGCGGAGATCTGCCAGCAGGCCGAACTCCCGCCCGGTGTGGTGAACATCCTGCCCGGCGCCGGGGACATCGGCGCCGCGCTGGTGGGCCACGGCGACGTGAACAAGGTCGCCTTCACCGGATCGACCGAGGTCGGCAAGGCCATCCAGCGCCAGATCGCGGGCACCGCGAAGAAACTGACACTGGAGCTGGGCGGCAAGGCGGCGAACGTCGTCTTCGATGACGCTCCGCTGGACCAGGCCGTCGAGGGGATCGTCAACGGGATCTTCTTCAACCAGGGCCACGTGTGCTGTGCGGGCTCGCGGCTGCTGGTGCAGGAGTCGATCGCCGAAGAGGTGCTCGAGAAGCTGCGTTACCGCGTCTCGACGCTGCGGCTGGGCGACCCGCTGGACAAGAACACCGACATCGGCGCGATCAACTCCGCCGAACAGCTCGCGAAGATCAAGGGCCTGGTGGAATCCGGCGACGCCGAAGGCGCGGAGCGCTGGACCAGCCCGTGCCCGGTGCCGGAACGTGGTTTCTTCTTCGCTCCCACCGTGTTCTCCGATGTCCAGCAGTCGATGCGCATCGCCCGTGAAGAGATCTTCGGGCCGGTGCTTTCGGTGCTGACCTTCCGTACGCCGGAGGAGGCCGTCACCAAGGCGAACAACACGCCGTACGGGCTTTCGGCCGGAATCTGGACCGAGAAGGGTTCGCGCATTCTCTGGATGGCGAACCAGCTCCGGGCCGGCGTCGTCTGGGCCAACACGTTCAACCGCTTCGATCCCGCCGCACCGTTCGGCGGCTACCAGGAGTCGGGTTTCGGCCGCGAAGGCGGACGCACCGGGCTGGAGGCCTACCTCGATGTCTGACCGTATTTCGGTGGCGAAGACCTACAAGCTCTACATCGGCGGCAAGTTCCCGCGTTCGGAATCCGGCCGCGTGTACCCGGTCACCGACACCAAGGGCAAATTCCTCGCGAACGCCTCGCACGCGTCCCGCAAGGACGTCCGCGACGCGGTTTCCGCCGCCCGCAAGGCTTTCGGCGGCTGGTCGGCGGCGACCGCGTACAACCGCGGCCAGGTGCTGTACCGGGTGGCGGAGATGCTGGAAGGCCGCCGTGAACAGTTCGTCGCGGAGGTTTCGGCGTCCGAAGGCGTCGCGGCGAAGAAGGCACAGTCCCTTGTGGACGCTTCGATCGACCGCTGGGTCTGGTACGCGGGCTGGACGGACAAGATCGCGACCGTGCTCGGCGCGGCCAACCCGGTCGCGGGCCCGTACTTCTCCTTCACCGTGCCGGAACCGACCGGTGTCGTGGGTGTGCTGGCTCCGCAGCAGTCGTCACTGCTGGGTCTGGTGAGCGTGCTGGCCCCGGTGCTGGCGACCGGCTCGACCGCGGTGGTCGTCTCCAGCGCGGACCGGCCGCTGCCCGCGATCACGCTTTCGGAGGTCCTGGCGACGTCCGACCTGCCCGGCGGGGTCGCGAACATCCTGACCGGCCGCGCGTCGGAGCTGGGCTCGTGGCTCGCGTCGCACGGGGACGTCAACGCCCTCGACCCGACCGGCGCCGACCCGTCCGCGCGGGCGGACCTGGCGCGCGAGGCCGCGGGGACCGTGAAGCGGGTCCTGACCGTTCCGGACACCGAGCCGGACTGGACCGCCGACGCCGACATCTCGCGGCTGCGGCGGTACCTGGAGGCGAAGACCGTCTGGCATCCGCTGGGCGTCTAAGCCACCCTTTTCGGACAGTTGGACACCTGACCGCGCCCGGGTCGAGGGCTGAAGGGGACTTTCCC
>NZ_JBHVKW010000131.1:0-20882 GCF_042797905.1 Amycolatopsis sp. NPDC057786 | reverse complement strand
CCTTTGAAGTACATGAAGGCCCCCATCCTTGCGCCTGGCGCAAGGATGGGGGCCTTCATGTACTTCGGGCGGACTCAGCCCTTGAGCAGGGCGCGCGCCATGACCATGCGCTGGATCTGGTTGGTGCCTTCGTAGATCTGGGTGATTTTCGCGTCGCGCATCATGCGCTCCACCGGGAAGTCGCGCGTGTAGCCCGCGCCACCGAAGAGCTGCACGGCGTCCGTCGTCACCGACATCGCGATGTCCGACGCGTACGCCTTCGCGGCCGCGGCCATGTAGCCGCCGCGCTTGTCGCCACGCTCGGTCGCCGCGGCGGAGGCATAGACGAGGTTCCGGGCTGCCTCGATCTTGATGCCCATGTCGGCCAGCATGAACTGGACGCCCTGGAACTCCGAGATCGACTTGCCGAACTGCTTGCGCTCCTTGACGTACGCGATCGACGCGTCGAGCGCGCCCTGCGCGATGCCCAGCGCCTGCGCGCCGATGGTCGGGCGGGTGTGGTCGAGGGTGCGCAGCGCGGTCTTCAGGCCGGTGCCGGGCTCGCCGATGATGCGGTCGGCCGGGATGGTGCAGTTCTCGAAGTGGATCTCGCGGGTCGGCGAGCCCTTGATGCCGAGCTTCCGCTCCTTCGAGCCGACGGTGAAGCCGGGGTCGTCCTTGTGCACGACGAACGCGGAGATGCCGTTGGCCTTCTTCTCGGCGTTGGGGTCGGTCACCGCCATCACGGTGTACCAGGACGATTCACCCGCGTTGGTGATCCAGCACTTGGTGCCGTTCAGCACCCAGTGGTCTCCGTCGAGCTTCGCGCGGGTGCGCATCGAGGCGGTGTCCGAGCCGGCTTCGCGCTCCGAAAGCGCGTACGACGCCGATGCCTCACCGGAGGCGATCGACGGCAGCACCAGCTTCTTGAGATCTTCCGACGCCGAAAGAATGATCGGCACCGTGCCCAGCTTGTTCACCGCCGGGATCAACGACGCCGACGCGTCGACCCGCGCGACCTCCTCGATCACGATGCAGGCGGCGATGGCGTCCGCGCCCTGGCCGTCGTAGGCCTCGTCGATGTGGACGGCGTTGAAACCCGACTTGACCAGCGCGTTGTAGGCCTCGATCGGGTAGCGCTCGTCCTCGTCGACCTCGGCCGCGTAGGGCTCGATCTCCTTCTCCGCGAGCGCACGCACCGCGGCCCGCAGCTCCTCGTGCTCTTCGGCAAGCTGGTACAGACCCGGGCCGTCAGACACCTTCGTCACCTCTTCTAACCGCGTTTGGGAGTTTGACCGATGTTAGCGCTCGTTCACATTGTGCGACATCGCGAGCGCTTGTGTCTTTGACCGCAAAGTCCGTACGTTCGAGTGATGGAGCTCACCCCGTTCCCCCGGTCGCTCGATTATCCCGAGGTCCCGGTCGGCTCGGTGCTGGCAGGCGCCGCCGCTCGCTGGGGCGCCCGCACGGCCTTCGCCCACGGAGACCAGAGCCTCACTTTCGCCGAGACGTACAGCGCGGCCTGCCGCTTCGCGAACGCCCTGCGCGCCGAGGGCATCGGCAGCGGCGACGTCGTCGCGCTCCACTTGCCGAACTGCCTGGCGTACCCGGTCGCGTATTACGGGACGCTGCTCGCCGGGGCCACCTTCAGCCCGGCGAACCCGTTGCTCCCGCCGGACGACCTCGCCTTTCAGCTGGCCGACGCCGGGGCGGTCGTCGCCGTCACCGTCGGCCCCGTCGCGCGGGTGCTCGCTTCGATCCGTGACCGGACATCGGTCCGGCTGAGCATCGTCGTTCACCCGCCCGAGGCCTTGGGCCAGGGAGAGGTCGAGTTCACCGAGTTCTCCTCCGCTCACTCCGACGAGCGGCCGGACGTCGAGATCGACATCTACCGCGATCTCGCCCATCTGGCGTACACCGGCGGCACCACCGGCCGCTCGAAGGGCGTGTGCCTGCCGCACCGGAACGTCGTGGTCAACAGCCTCCAGAGCTCCTGCTGGCGGCTGGGCGCGGTCCCCGCAGTCGACGCTTCGGGCGAGGTGATCGTCGAGCAGCTCGGCGGCCCGGAGGAATGGCCCTCCCGGATCGGCACCGGCGTCGCCCTCAACCTGACGCCGTGGTTCCACGCGATGGGCACCATCGCCGCGCTGAACGTCCCGTTGCTCGACGGCGGCACCGTCGTCCTGCACGACCGCTTCGACCCGGCGGCGTACGTGGCCGACGCCGAACTGCTGCGGGTCACCACGATCGGCGGGGCACCGGCGTTGTTCGCCGCCTTGCTCGCCTGCCCCGAGTTTCACACAGCCGACCTGTCTTCGGTACTGACCATCGGTTCCGGCGCGGCACCGATGCACCACGAGATGATCCGCGCCCTGCAGAAACGCTTCCCCGGAGTGATCATCACCGAGGGATACGGCCTCACCGAGGTCACCATGGGCGCCGTCATCGCGCCGTCGTATCGCTCCGCCACCCGGAAGGTGGGCTCGGTCGGGCTCCCGCTGCCCGACACCGAGGTCAAGATCGTCCCGGCCGAAGGCGGCGAAGATCCGTTGCCCGCCGGGGAAAGCGGCGAGGTGTGCCTGCGCGGCCCGCAGGTGATGACCGGTTATCGCAACCGCCCCGAGGAGACCGCGGCAGCGCTCGTCGACGGCTGGCTGCACACCGGCGACATCGGCGTCCTCGACGAGGACGGCTACTTGTCCATTGTGGACCGCAAGAAGGACATGCTGCTGTACAAGGGATACAACGTGTTCCCGCGCGAGCTTGAAGAGCTGCTGATCACCCTGCCCGGCGTCGCCGCGGCGGCCGTCGTCGGCAAACCGGACACCGACGTGGGCGAGCTGCCGGTCGCGTTCGTCGTGCGCAGCGACGAGAACGTCACCGCCGAGCAACTCCTGGAGGCCGTCGGCGCCCGCGTGCTGCCGTACAAACGGCTGCGGGCGATCCATTTCGTCGACCAGATCCCGGTCTCGGCGGCCGGGAAGGTGCTCAAACGGGAACTGCGAAAGCAACTCGCCGACTGACGCTCAGCGGCCGCGGAGGTTTCCGATCACCAACTCCGCGGCCTTGAGTGCCGCCGCACACCGATCATTGCCCCAGTACTGCGACTTCTCATCGTCGAACTGGGAGTATTTGAACTCCAGCAGTTCGGTGTCCGTGGCTCCGACCTCGACGGTGCAGGCTTTGAGACTGGCACCTTCATACTCGAAGACCGGCGGATTTCCGACTTGCTCGACCGCGGGAAGGCCACTGATCGACAACTCCCGCCAGCGGGAGGACTGTGCCGGATCTTCTCTCCGTCTAGTCATCCGCTCTTCAAGGCTGCCCAAACCGGCCATGGGATTCCGGACTTCAAGTACGCCCGCCTTGGGCTGATCCCACTTGCAGGCATGGTCGTACCCGGCGGAATACCGGTCCGCTGTCACCTTGTCCGGCGGATCAGCGATCAGGGCGGCGACTTCAGCACGACCGAGAACGCCGCAAGGATCCGTTTTGAAAGAATCCAGAGGCAACGGATCTTGTACCGGCACGGCCGGAATCGCAGGTCCCGTCACGGCACGCGAGGGCCTGTTCTCGAGAATTCTCCCGCCACCACAACCGGCGATCAGCAGTGCCGCCAGTACCGCGACGGACATTTTCAGCGTGCGTGTCATGAACCCCTCCTCCACCATAGGTCACGCTGACCGATGGTGCCCGGCCGATACCTTACAGTCATCGGCACGTGGAGAGCACCTCCCTCATTTCGTCCTCTGAATGCGGTGATTCGATGGCGAACTACCGCATTCAGAGAACGAAACGCGTCAGCCTTCGACGCGTTTACGCAGTGCCGCGTCCTTGTCGAGCACCAGCTGCTCCAGATCCGCCTGGAACCGCGCCATCTTCGCCTGAAGCGCCTCATCGGACGCGGCGAGGATGCGCACCGCGAGCAGGCCCGCGTTGCGGGCCCCGCCGACGGAGACCGTCGCGACCGGGACACCGGCGGGCATCTGCACGATCGAGAGCAGCGAGTCCATGCCGTCGAGGTACTTCAGCGGCACCGGCACACCGATCACCGGCAGCACCGTCGCCGACGCGACCATGCCCGGCAGGTGCGCGGCACCGCCGGCGCCCGCGATGATCACGCGCACACCGCGCGAAGCGGCCGAAGTCGCGTAGTCGAGCATTCGCTGCGGAGTGCGGTGCGCCGAGTAGACCCCGACCTCGTATTCGACGCCGAACTCGGCCAGCGCCTGCCCGGCCGCTTCCATCGTCGGCCAGTCCGAATCGCTGCCCATGATCAGGCCAACCTGCGGCGCCATTTCCTACTCCTAGTGAATTTCGTGGCCGTCGAGCCAGACGGCGTGGGAAAGCCAGTGCGCGGCGAGCAGCGCGCGGTCGCGCAGCTCCTCCATGCGATCGCCGACGAGGTTGACGTGGCCGAGTTTGCGACCGGGACGCTCGCCCTTGCCGTACAGGTGAACGCGGATGTCCGGGTACCGCGCGAACAGGTGGTGCAGCCGTTCGTCCGGGCCCATCGACGGCGCCTCGGGCGCGCCGAGGACGTTCGCCATCACACAGGCGGGGGCGATCAGGTCGGTCACGCCGAGCGGGTAGTCGAGCACGGCACGCAGGTGCTGCTCGAACTGCGACGTCTTCGAACCGTCCTGGGTCCAGTGGCCCGAGTTGTGCGGACGCATCGCCAGCTCGTTGACCAGCAGGCCTTCGTCGGTCTCGAACAGCTCGACGGCGAGCAGACCGGTCACGTTCAGCGTCGCGGCGATCCGCAGCGCCAGGTCCTGCGCCTCCTGCGTGCGCTCGACGCTCAGCCCCGGCGCCGGGGCGAGCACCTCGGTGTTGATCCCGCCGGACTGCACGGTCTCCACCACCGGCCACGCCGCCCCCTGCCCGAACGGCGACCGGGCCACGAGCGCGGACAGTTCGCGCCGCATGACGACCTTTTCCTCGACCAGCAGCGGGGTTCCGGCGTCGAGCAGTTCGGGGACGGTCTCGCGGGCGTGTTGCGCGGTGTCGAGCATCCAGACACCGCGGCCGTCGTAGCCGCCCTGCGCGGCTTTGAGCACAACCGGCCAGGAGTGCTTGTCGCCGAAGGTGATCACATCGTCCACAGAGGACACTTCGGCGAAGGCGGGGCCGGGGATCTCGAGCCCGGCCATCATCTCGCGCATGACGAGCTTGTTCTGCGCCATCGACAACGCGGCCGGATCGGGCCGGATGGTGACGCCTTCCATCGCGAGCGTCAGCAGATGCTCGCCGGGAACGTGTTCGTGGTCGAACGTCAGCACGTCGACCCCGGCGGCGAACGAGCGCAGCGCTTCGAGGTCGGTGTGGTGCCCGTGCACGACCTCGCCCGCGACGAGGCCGGCGGATTCGTTCTCCCCGGCGGCCAGCACTCGCAGGGACTGGCCGAGGGAGATCGCCGCCTGGTGGGTCATCCTGGCCAGCTGTCCGCCGCCCACCATGCCCACGATCGGAAGACCGGTTCGTTTGTCCACTGGCCGAAGTTCTCTTTTCCGCTGAGGCCACATTCAACACTGCGACGAAGAGATTACTTGGCCGCCACCGCCACGACCTGGGCGGACCCGCGTCGCAGCTCCCGCACGGCCAGGCCTGTGATGGCGATCGCAGCCGTGAGGACGTAGACGTTCCCGAGCAGCGACCAGCCGAGGCCCCAGCCGAACTCGGTCTCCCCGCCGTTGGGCACGAACATGATCAAACCGCTCACGAACAACACCGCGACACCGGCGGCCGGAACCCACGATCGGCGGATGACGAGCAGGACGAGCAACGGCACCGTCCACACCCAATGGTGTGACCAGGACACCGGCGAGAGCAGCAGCCCGTAGAACGCGGTCACCAGCAGCGCGCCGACCGGGTCGCCGTGGCGGTGCAGGCGCACGACCAACCAGACGGCGGGGACGGCCAGGACGGCGGCGATCGCGATGGCCACCGTCAGTGACCACGGCGCGAGTTCCGACGCGCGGTTCACCAGGCCGTTGAGTGACTGGTTGAAGATCCAGTGTACGGAGCCGACCCGGCTGGGGTCGGTCGCCGATTCGGTCCAGAACCGGACGGCGTCACCGGGGATCACCGCGAACATCACGGCTTCGAGCGCGACGAACGTTCCGAGCGCCCGCAGCGCGTCCTTCCAGCGGCCGGTGAACAGCAGATGCGGCACGAAGATCAGCGGAGTCAGCTTGATCGCCGCCGAGATCCCGATCAGCACGCCTGCCCAGCGCGAACCGCGCGCGGAAAGCACGAGGACGTCGAGGACGATCAGCGCCATCAGGATGAGGTTGATCTGCCCGAGGAAGATCGTCTTCCAGACCGGCTCCAGCGCCAGCGCGCCGGCCGTGGCCAGCGGCAGCACCCACCACCGGGTGAGCGGGGCGCCGCAGGCACGGGCGACCACGGAGATCACCACGCTCACACAGATCACGGAGAGCGCGCCGACCACACCCCAGGTCAGCCCGGCCGGGACGATCGCGAGCGGCAGGAACAGCGGCGCCGCGGCCGGCGTGTAGGTGAACGGGAGCAGCACCCACGGAGGCAGCGTCGTCAGAGCCTCGCGCGTGTAGAGCGGTTCGCCCTTCAGCAGCGTGAGAGCGCCTGCGCGGTAGACGGCGCTGTCCGCACCGAGGTGCCATTCGCCGAGCCACGCGACGATGCCCAGCGCGAGCATCGCCAAGGCGAGCGCACCCGCCAGCGTGATCCCGACAACCCTGGCCTCAGCCGCCGGACGTGACTTCAGCATGCTTTCCGGTGTCCCCCGTGCCCTGCTTCCGGCGCAGGTACCACCAGCGTCCGGCGAGGGCGAGCGCCAGCACCAACGGCATGAAGATGTACGCGCTGCCGAGGATGTTCTGCCACACCTGCCAGTGGAGCTCGACGTTGCGGCCGTTCGGCAGGATCAGCAGGACACAGCTGATGAACACGAAGAAGACGGCGAAGGTGCCGAGCCAGCGTTTCCACGCGGTGGCGGGCGTGGTCTTCGGCAGCCGCGAGACCAGCAGGACGACCAGCGGGGCCACCCACACCCAGTGATGTGTCCAGGAGATCGGCGAGATCAGCAGGATCCAGAACGCCGTCACCAGCATCGCGGCGAGCGCCTGGCCCTTGCGGTGGAAGCGCAGCACCAGCCAGATCGCCGGGATCGCGAGCAGCGCGCCGATCCCCATGGCCGCTTTCGACGCCCAGGGCGCGAGCTCGGTGAAGCGGTTCATCAGCGCGTTCAGCGACTGGTTGCCCGCCCAGTGCACCGGGCCGATGCGGCCGGTGTCGGGCAGGGTGTAGGTCCAGTACCGGGCCGCGTCGTGCGGGATGATCAGGAACATCAGGCCCTGCATCACGACGAAGGTGACGAGCCCGCGGACGGCGTCCATCCGGCGGCCGGTGATGAACAGATGCCCCAGGAACACGATCGGGGTGAGCTTGACCGCGGCCGCGACGCCGACGAGCACGCCGCCCCAGCGGCTGCCCCGTGCCCCGATGACCAGGATGTCGAGCATCACCAGCGCCATCAGGATGATGTTGATCTGACCGAGGAAGATCGTGCGCCACACCGGCTCGAGGCCGAGGAAGACCAGGAAGAACGCGATCGTCGACCGGGCGGGCGAGGCCCACCAGCGGGGGCCGTCGGTCGAGGGCTTCGGCAGCGCGCCGATGGCGATCCGGACGCACAGCGCCAGCGCGAGCAGCGAAACCGCGGTCAGGAGCCCCCAGGCGACCTGCGTCGGGACGATCGCGAGCGGGATGAACAGCAGCGCGGCGGTCGGCGGGTAGGTGAACGGCAGCAGCGCCCACCACGGTTCCACCGGAAGGGTGTTCGCGTCGTACAGCGGGTCACCGTTCAGCAGCGTTTCGGCACCGGCGCGGTAGACCGCGCTGTCCACGCCCAGCACCCATTCGTGCTGCCAGCCCCAGATACCGAAACCGATCGCGACCAGCGGAATCACGGACAGGATCAGGATCGATCTCGGCCGGACGGACAAGCGGGCGAGCGACTTCCGCAGCGACAATCGATGCTGCGGGCGGCTCGCCGAAACGTCGCCGTTGGCGTCGGCGGGAACAGTCCGGGTCACGCGAACAGGAAATCATGAACCGGGTCGTCCCTGGTCGACAGGGTCGGCCGTGACCTGGAGAACGTCTTACGCTACCCCGCGTCAGGAGCGCGCGAGGGTGCTGAGGAGATCGCACGCGAGATCGTAGGTCGCCGGGAGGCGGACCGCCGAAATCTGCGGGCGGCCGGTGTCCCGCAACTGGGCGTCCACGGAGAGCCGCTCATTGAGTGCCCTTCGCAGCGCGACGCCGGACGAAGCGAGCCGCACGTCCTTCGGTACGAGAGCGCCCGCGACGGACGGACCGATCGAGGCGACGCTCTCCCCGCCGTCGAACACCTGCTTGAGCGCGTCCGCGACCAGGATCATCCCGGTCAGCCGGGGCCAGCCCGCGACCGAGCTGAAGTCCATCGAGACCACAAGCAGCGTGTGCGCCTCCGCGACCGGCCGCTCGTCGCGGCGGGCCTGGCGGTACAGCTCACTCAGCCGGGTCCTCAGGTAAGCGGCGGTCGGCAGTCCGGTGAGAGGTTCGGTGACTTCGGTGTTCACCAGCTGATCGGTCGCGACGTCCGCCCAGGCGAGCGCCGTCACCCGAAGCAACCGGGAAGGTGTCGAGTCGACGTCCGGCGCGAGGAAACCGTCCACGGCGTCCGGGTCGGCGAGCACGGCGTGCAACGCCGCGAGGTCCGCGAGGGTTTCGGCGAGCCCGGCACCCGCGGCGGCCCGTGCCCGGCCCAGTCCCGCGAGAGCGGTCTCCGCCACTTCGGCGGGCGCGACCCGGCCGTTCTTGATCACCGCCGCGCAGACGGCGTCGACCTCGGGTAGACCCCAGTCACTCGGGAAACGCCAGCCCGCGGCCAGGCTGGCCGTCCGCCAGCGGGCCCGCAGTGCGCGGAGCGTGCGATCTCGTTCGAACCGGTTCCAGGCGGCTTGCCCATCGGATCCCCCGGACGGCGCACCGGTGGCCGGTACGTCCACTGCCCACCGCCCCTTTCCGTTCCGATCTTTTCGATCTTGCGATCGCTTCACGGTGGGGACGCGCGTCCACGCCGCGCGTGACGGCGTTTTTCAAGGATCTTTCCGAACTCTTCGGTAACCCAGAGCGGGTGATGGCGTTGCGCCCTCCGGGTCATCGAAGGGACCGCGAGGTGACGTGCGTCGCCCTGTCCGTCACACTGAGCGTGTTCGGGCGTTTAAGACAGTAGACCCGCCGAACCAGCAGATGAAGGAGCCCCGTGTCCACCGTTCCCGCCGATCTCTCCGGTAAGAGTGACGCCGAGCTGATCGCCGAGGTGCGTGACGGGAAGATCGCGTCTTACGGAACCCTTTACGAGCGCCACGCCGGCGCGGCGCACAACCTCGCCCGTCAGCTCGCCCGCTCCAGTTCCGAGGCCGACGACCTCGTTTCGGAAGCCTTCGCGAAGGTGCTGGACACGCTGCGCGGCGGCAAAGGCCCCGACGCCGCGTTCCGCGCGTACCTGCTGACCGCGCTCCGGCACACCGCCTACGACAAGACGCGCAAGGACAAACGCGTCGACCTGAACGAGGACATGTCCGACGTCGGCGGCGCCGTCGGCGAGGCGCTGACTGTCCCCTTCTCCGACACGGCCGTCGCCGGGCTTGAGCGCACGCTCGCCGCGAAGGCGTTCGCCCGGCTGCCCGAGCGGTGGCAGGCGGTGCTGTGGCACACCGAGATCGAGGGTCAGACGCCCGCCGAGGTCGCGCCGCTGCTGGGCCTGACCGCGAACGGCGTCTCCGCGCTCGCCTACCGCGCCCGTGAAGGGCTGCGGCAGGCGTATCTGCAGGTCCACCTGGCCGAGAACTCCGCCGAACGCTGCCGCGCGAGCGCGGACAAGCTCGGCGCGTGGACCAGGGACGGGTTGTCCAAACGTGAACGGACCCAGGTGGAGAACCACCTGGACGAATGCGAGAAATGCCGCGCGCTGGCCGCGGAACTGGCCGACGTCAACACCGGTCTGCGCGGGATCATCGCGCCGATCGTGCTCGGTGGCGCGGCTCTCGGTTACCTGGCGACGACCGGGGCGGGCAAGGCGGGCGCGGTCACCGCGGCCGCGACGGCCGCCGCGGCGGGTTCGGGTTCGGGCGCCGCCGCCGGCGCGGCCGCGGCCGGACCGCGCCAGTTCGCCGGAGTGGCCGGATCGAGCGTGGCCATCGTCGCCGCCGTCGCGGTGGCGCTCGCCGCCGGTGGCGGCACCCAGGAGATCCCGGCCGCCGCGGCGGTCCCGCCACCCGCCGCGGCACCCGCTCCCAAACCGGCCGACCCACCCCCTGCACCGGCGGCTCCACCGCCGGCGCAGCAGCCGGTGCCGCCCGCTCAGCAGGTGCCTCCTCCGGCTCCCGCTCCCGCGCCTGCCCCGACACCCGCCGAGCCGCCCGCGTCTTCGCCGGTGATTCCGGCGCCTCCGGTGATGACGGCGTCTACCCCGGCCGGTGGTGTCCAGCTCAAGCCCGGCGACGTGGCCGACCTGCCGATCACCGTGCGCAACGACGGTGGATCGAAGTCCGAGCCCGTGGCGGTCTCGCTGAATCTGCCGAAGGGCGTGAGCGCTGTTTCCGCCGGCGGCGGTGGCGCGATGGGCGCCAACGGCTTCCGGCAGCAGGCACCCTCCACGATCGCGGTGAACTGCCCCGGCGGAACCGGCACGGTGACCTGCCGGACCGGTACCGGCCTCGAACCTGGACAGTCCGCCGTGCTGAAGTTCCGGCTTCTGGCCAGCGATGAGGCCGTGGACGGCAGCGTGGTCACCGGATCGGTGACGGCGGGCGCGCAGATCAAGGTGTCGATCGAGGTGAAGGTCAAGGTGCCGGCACCGCCCGCGCCCGTGGACGACCTCGCGCTGAGCGCCAGCAGTGACTGGATGTCCGCGTTCCCCTGGCACCACAACCCGCGGGTGAACATCCACGTCAAGAACACCGGCGAGTCGACGAAGCCGGTGACGATCACTCTCGACCACCGCATGCTCTACTCGTCGAGTTTCTTCGGCATCCGATGCACTCCGACCGGCGAAGGTACGTCGTGCACTTCACGTGGTTCGCTGGCTCCGGGGCGCGAGGCGAACCTGACGGTGACGCTGAAGGGCCGTCCGCCGGCGCATGTCCCAGTGACGGTGAACGCCACCCTCGGCAGTGCCAAGGCGAAGCCGGTCGAGGTCTACTTCGGCTGCTGGCATCACCACTGTGACGACAACGCGCTGCTCCCGTCGACCACGGTGCCTTCGCTGCCTTCGGTCACTTCGAAGCCTTCGGGCGCTCCGGACACGACGAAGCCCGGGCGACCGGGGTGGCCCACTCCGTCGAGGAAGTCTTCGCCGTCCGTGACGCCTTCGGAGCCTCTGAAGCAGGAGCCGTCCCAGCCCGGGACGACCACGACGACGACCACCAGCGCTCCGCCGAAGCCTGGGAAGTCCAAGCCGACCACGCGGCCCAACGGCGAGATCGACCGCATTTTCCAGTAGCGTCGCCCGCATGCGGGGGAAGCATCGCGAACTGCTGCGGTTCGTACTGGTCGGCGGCGCGAGCTTCGTCATCACGATGACGATCACCTACGGGCTCAAGTTCACCGTGCTGACCGACAAACCGGTGACCGCGCTGGTCATCGGCGTCCTGGTGGCGACCGTTTTCTCGTACGTCGCGAATCGTGAATGGTCCTTTCGCACCCGCGGCGGGCGTGAACGAGCCCACGAAGCGGCGCTCTTCTTCCTGCTCAGCGCGATCGCGCTCGGCCTCAACGCGCTTCCGCAACTGGTTTCGCGGTACGTGTTCAAGCTGGAGCAGCCCTACGTCGGACTGCTGACCCAGGAGATCGCCGACTTCGTCAGCGGCGTGATCATCGGCACCCTGCTCGGCACGGCGTTCCGCTGGTGGTCGTTCAAGAAATGGGTCTTTCCGGAGGCCGACGCGCGGCCCCGGCTGCTGCGGGGCGGTGGGCGGGACATTTCCGGCATTCCCGACGATCCCGCCGCCTGATCCGTCCGCCGGAGGCGGTAGCAAAGGTCCCTTGCTCTCTTTCGCAGGTCGTCGCAACCCCAGCGGAGGCAGGGCGAGCGGTCAGCCGGAGTTATGAGTGGCGTTTCGGTTCTAACCCGAAAGGCCACTCACGACCCCCGTCCCCGAATCGCCCAAAGCGCCCTATACCGCGCTGTCCATCCCCTGCCGACCCGTTCGGCGGGCGACGCGAATTAGACTGATCTGGTGACCGTGGTCGAATCCGTCCTTTCCAGGACGCCCGAGCCGCTCCGATCCGTGCTGATCAAGCACCGTGAGCTGTTGAAGTTCGCGATCGTGGGCGGCACGACGTTCCTGGTCGACAACGGCGTCTGGTACCTGCTGAAACTCAGCGTGCTGGAGTCGAAGCCGACCACGGCGAAGGCCATCGCGATCATCGTCGCGACGATCGTGTCCTACATTCTCAACCGCGAGTGGTCCTTCCGGACCCGCGGCGGCCGCGAGCGGCATCACGAAGCGGCGCTGTTCTTCGTGATCAGCGGCATCGCCGTGGTGGTCAACCTGATCCCGCTGTACACGTCGCGCTACATCTTCGATCTCGAAGTGCCGCACGTGACGCGGTTCGTCCAGGAGCTGGCGGACTTCACCAGCGGGTCGATCATCGGCATGCTGCTGGCGATGTTCTTCCGTTTCTGGGGCTTCAAGAAGTGGGTCTTCCCGGATGAGCTGGGCAAACGCCGCCGGGACAGCGACGAGCCGGACGAGGACGTCATTCCGCTCCGCTAAGTACTTGTCAAAAGACATGTGATTGCCTAGGGTCATCCATGTCAACGTTCCTTCACTGATGACGCCGACCGGGTTCGTACGGTCGCGCGGGACGAATTCGAGGTGATCGCCAAGCGCGAAGAGGACCGCGTCCGGTTCGGATGACGGTTGAGCCTTTTCCCGCCTTGGCGGGGATCCGGGGCTGCTTTCGAGCACTGCCCCGCGTCCCTCGCGTTCCCTCGTTTCTTCCAGTGAACGGATCTCTTTCTTGAGCACCACTCTCGGCGCGCCTCCGCGCGCCCGAAACACCGTTGCCCTCATCGGGCTCTTCGCCGCCGTGTTCCTGGCGATGCTCGACGCCCAAGTCGTCGCGACCGCGCTACCGCGCATGGTCGGTGAGCTCGGCGGCGCCGCGTCGTTCGCCTGGGTCACCACCGTCTATCTCTTGGCAGGCAGCGTCAGCGCACCTGTCCACGGAAAGCTCGGTGACCTCTTCGGCCGCAAGCGCGTCGTGCTCGCCGCGATCGCGCTGTTCGTCCTCGGCTCCCTAGCCTGCGCGCTGGCGCCGACGATGCCGCTGCTGATCGCCGCCCGCGTGCTGCAGGGCATCGGCTCCGGCGGGCTGTTCGTCGCCGTGGCCGCGATCATCGGCGAACTGTTCCCAGGACGCGAAGGCGCCCGCTACTTCGCCTGGTTCTCGATCTGCTTCGCCGGGTCCTCGCTCGCGGGCCCTGTCGTCGGCGGCGTCCTGACCGACCTCGCGGGCTGGCGGTCGATCTTCGGCCTCAACGTGCCGATCGGACTGGTCGCGTTCGGTGTCGTCTCGCGATACCTGCGCCTCGAACGACGCCGGACGACCGCGCCGTTCGACTTCGCGGGCATCGTCGTCCTGTCGAGCGCGATCGTCGGCCTGACGCTGGCGACGCCGCTGTCGGCCTCGATCGGTGCGGCGCTGCTCGTCGCCTTCCTGCTCATCGAACGCCGGGCGGCCGAACCGGTCGTCCCGCTCCGGCTGTTCCGCTCCAGGATGTTCAGCCTGAGCGTGCTGGCCAGTGCCGCGGCCGGGTTCGTCTTCCTGGGTTCGGTCAACTACCTGGCGCTCTTCCTGCAGACCGCGGGCGGTGCCGGGCCTTCGGAAGCCGGGCTCCTGCTGCTGCCCATGACTCTCGCGGTCGCCGCGTCGTCGATGGTCGCGGGCCGGGTCATCGCCAAGACCGGCGCCTACCGCTGGGCGCCGATCCTCAGCATGACCCTCGGCCTCGCCGCCGCGTTCGCCATGTCCACAATGGACGAAACGACACCGTTGCCGCTCGTCGTCGCCTACCTCGCCGTGTTCGGCGCGGCGGCCGGGCTCAACCTGCAGGTGCTTTCCATGGCGGCGCAGCAGAACGTCGCACGGACCGATCTCGGCGCGGTTTCGGCGACCGTCGGTTTCCTGCGTTCCCTCGGCACCACGGCCGGGCTGACCGTTTTCGGCGCGGTGTTCACGAACGCCTTCACCGGCGACAGTCCGGCCGGTTACTCGTCCGCGCTGAACGGCGTGTTCTGGGCGATGCTCCCCGCCTTGGCCGTCGGCCTCGCCGCTTCTCTCTTCCTGCCGCGCGTTTCCTTGCGGCGCAACCACTAAGGAGTCCTTCGATGATCCTCGTTATCGGTTCCACCGGCAAAGTCGGCCGCGAACTCGTCCCCGCGCTACTGGACAGGGGCGCTCGCGTTCGTGCTCTGACGCGCGACCCCGCACACGCCCGCATCGATCCGCGTGCCGAGGTCGCCGCCGGTGATCTCGACGCCCTCGATCCCGCGCTGCTCGACGGCGTCGACCGCGTGTTCGTCCTGACCTCCGGGCACGGCCCGGACCCGCTCGCCCAGGAGCGGGCCGTACTCAAGGCGGCCACCGGTGTCGCGCACATCGTCAAACTCTCCACCACCGGTGTCCACTTCGGACAGACGGACCCCCTCTCCCTCGTGCATGCCGAGGCCGAACGGTTCGTGCGCGAAGCCGGGCCGGACTGGACGATCCTGCGTCCCGGCACGTTCATGGACAACCGGTTCGCCTGGTCGCACGCCGTACGCGGCGACGGGATCGTCCGCGTCCCCGAAGGCGATCCGGCGTCCGCGCTGGTGCACGTCCGCGACATCGCCGAAGTCGCCGCGACCGTGCTGACCACCGACGGGCACGCGGGCAGGACGTACCCGATCACCGGCGGCGAGGCGCTCACGACACGACGGCAGGTCGAAATCCTCGGCGACGTCCTCGGGCGACCCCTGACGTACGTCGAAGAGCCCGAAGCAGCTTCGCGAGCCAGGATGCTCGGGTACGGCTGGCCCGCTTCGGCGGTCGACGGGCTCTTCGAGCTCAAGCGGCAGTCGGCCGGGAACGAGGAGGTCGTGTTCGGGACCGTCCGCGAACTGCTCGGGCGGGCGCCGCTGACGTTCGCGGACTGGGCACGGGAACACGCCGCCGCCTTCGCCTGACCTGCGGAAAGGGAGCAAGGGACCTTTGCTACCGCCTTGCTCCCGCCGGTCCGTGAAGGCCACCTTGAGAGACCCAGAGTCCCTCAAGGAGGTCTTCACGGACTTGAGACCCGAACTTGCGCCGAAAGGGTTAATGGGTTGGGCGAGCCACCGCGATACGCGATACTCATCAGGCGTTTAATTTTCGCCGGTCCGCTGTCCGGACCACGCGTTGTCCGCCGACCGGCCCTCTCGCTAACGTGCCGCGACGGGGAGACAGGGGGAACCGTATGAACGAACGCCTTCGCGTGCTCGTGGTCGACGACCATCCGCTGTTCCGGTTCGGGGTCTGCACCCTGCTCGCCAACGAACCGCTGGTCGACGTGGTCGGCGAGGCCGCGAGCGGCGCGCACGCGATCAGCGCGGCGAGCGCGCTGGGTCCCGACGTCGTGGTCATGGACCTGCATCTGCCCGATATCAGCGGCGCCGAAGCGACCCGGCACATCGTCGCCGAACGGCCGAACGTCGGCGTGCTCATGCTGACGATGGCGGACGAGAGTGAATCCGTTTTCTCGGCGATGCGGGCCGGAGCCCGCGGATATCTGCTGAAGGACGCGGAGCCCGACGAAATCATTCGCGCCGTTCATGCCGTCGCGAGGCGCGAAGCGATCTTCGGGCCCGACATCGCGACGCGCGTTCTCGGCTTCTTCAATCACGCGCAGCCGAGCCCGGACACGGTGTTCCCGGAACTCACCGCCCGGGAACGAGAGGTCCTGTCGCTCATCGCGGGCGGGCACAGCAACACCGCCATCGCCAGCACTCTCTGTCTCAGCCCGAAAACCGTGCGGAACCATATTTCGAACGTCTTCAGCAAGCTCCAAGTCGCGGATCGCGCCGAAGCGATCGTGCGTGCCCGCGAAGCAGGGTTGGGCCCCTGAAAAAGCGACCCCGATAAGGGCGGCTTTTCGGGCAATTCCGGGACCGGAGTCCCATGCGCTCGGGACACCTCACCCGGCAGGGTGAGTAGCGCGAGGGGTGGGACCCTCGCACCGTTCGAGGGGAATGGGAATCACATGTTCGAACCGAACAGGACACCGGTGGTCGTCCGCGCCACCGATCCGATTTTGCACAACGGCGTCTGCATGACGCTCCGCTCCCGTGACGATGTCTGGCTGGTGGACGGGGAGGCCGCCGACCCGACGATGGTGGCCCTCCTGGTCACCGACCGCCTCGACGAGGCCATGACGCAACTGCTGTCCGCACTGCACCACCAAGGATTCACCCGCATCGTGCTCGTCGCGGGTGAAGTCGACGACAACGAGATCCTCAGCGCCATCGAACACGGCGTCTGCGCGGTCGCCCGCCGGTCCGAGGCGGGCGCCGACGTCCTGGTCCGGCTGATCAAGGCGGCCGCGGCCGGGGAAGGCGCGCTACCTCCCGACCTGCTCGGCAGGCTGCTGCACCGGGTCTCGCGGCTGCAACGACAGGTGCTGCAGCCGCGCGGCCTGCACTTCGGTGGCATGAGCAGCCGGGAGACCGAGGTGCTCAAGCTGGTCGCGTCGGGGTTCTCGACGCAGGAGATCGCCGACCAGCTCTGCTATTCGCAGCGCACGGTGAAGAGCATCCTGCACGACGTGACCAACCGGTTCCAGCTCCGGAACCGTTCGCACGCGGTGGCCTACGCACTGCGCGAGGGATTGATCTGACCCCGTGATCAGCCAGGTCGACGAGGCGTTGTGCCTGCTCATCGCACCCCACCTGCCGGAGGGGACGGTGGTCCGGCTGGATCCGCCGAAACCCACCTGGCAGACCGAGACGCGGGTGTCGAGCGTCGATCTGTTCCTTTTCGCCCTGCACGGCGCCGGCCCGGAAACCGGCGCCGTGCGGGCGAACCGCTGCGAACTGTCCTATTTGGTCACCGCGCAGGCGGACAAGGTCCGGGACGAGCACACCCTGCTCGACCGCTCGCTGAGGATCCTGCTCGGGACGGAGTTCCTCATGGTCGGCGACCAGCAGGCGCGGATGGCGCTCGGGCGAACCGATCCGACCGGGTTGTGGGTCAGCCTCGGCCTGCCCGCGCGGGCGGCGTTCGTCGTCACGGTCACGGGGGAATACCGAGACTGAGCACCGAGGACCGCCGCAGGACCACCCCGCCGATGGACGACAGCTGCCCGCCGAAGAGCTCACCCCATTCGGCGGCCGTCTCGGGCGGGCCGCATTCACCGGCCCGCTTCGCCCATCCCGCGCGGACTTCGAGACGGTAGCCGAGGATGCCGGTCAGGGTCAGCCCGTTCCGGCTGGCGCCGACGCCGCACATGCCCCGGTAGAGCCGGGCGTCCGGCGGCCGGAATTCGGCGCTCTGCTGGACGAACCGGTGTCCCGCCGCCCCGGTCACGGTCGCGACCGGGGTGTCGATCCCGCTGACGAACAGCCCCTTCGACAGCAGATCCAGGGCTTCCGCCTCCATCCGCTCCACCACTCCTGGCGGACGGCGGCACGCGTACAGCGCGCCGTCGAAGGACAACCCCACGGTGACCGTCACCTTGCCGATCTCCAGGGTCGCCGCGGCCACCGGACTCACCGGCGGGTGGTACCGGAACGCCGTCGCACGCACCCCTCGAAGGTAGGTCGGCGCGCTTCCGCGGGCTTGCCCGATCGGGACGTCCTTGGGGAAGCCTTAGCGAGGGACGCGCTCAGCGGGCCAGCGCACCTCGGCCACATCGCCCGGCCGGGGCACCTTCAGGAAGAGACTGAACACCGCGGGCTGTTTGCTCGACAGCTCCAGCCGTCCACCGTCGGCCTCGATGAGCGCGCGGGCGAGCGCGAGACCGACGCCGGTCGAGCCGCCGCCGGAGAAACCGCGTTCGAAGATATGCGGCGCGAGCTCCTCGGGCACTCCTGATCCGGTGTCGGCGACCTCGACGACGACGGTGCCTTCCGTGTCGCCGCGCCGCGCGGCGAGCGTGACCGTTCCCGCGCCGTGGCGCAGCGCGTTGTCGAGCAGGACGCCGACGACCTCGCGCAAACGACCGGGGGTCGCCCGCGCCCTCAGCCCGTCGGTGACGCGGATCCGCAGATGCCTGCCTTCGGCGCGAAGCAGCTGTCGCCACTCTTCGGAGACTTCGGGAAGCACTTCCTGGAGGTTCACCGGTTCCGCGCCGACCTCGCGCGCCGCCCGTGCCGCGGCCAGCAGTTCGTCGAGGGCTTCGGCGAGCCGGTCGGCCTGTTCCTGCGCGGCCTTCGCCTCGTCGACGACGTCCCGGTCCGGGTGGACGGTGAGCGGTTCGAGCCGCAGCTGCAACGCGGTCAGCCGGCTCCGCAGCTGGTGGGAGACGTCGCCGACGAGCTGACGTTCCCGCTGGACGAGCTGGGCGAGCGCCGAACCGGACGCGTCGAGCGCCTCGGCGACCATGTCGAGTTCGCCGACGCCGTAGCGTTTGGGATCCGGCCGGAAATCGCCGCCGCCGAGTTTGACCGCGCGATCCGCGACGTGTCTCAGCGGTTTCGCGAGCCTTCGCGCGGTCACCGTCGCGACCACCGTGCCGGTGCCCACCGACAGCACGACCAGCAGCACCACCAGCAAGGTGACCTGGGTCTGGCGGGTGCGCATCGGCCCGGCGGGCACGGCCAGTTCGACCTCGCCGTGCAACGCGATCGGGGCCTTCTCGGACACCACGTCCGGCCCGGGATCGGTGCCGTAGCGCTTCTCCATCTGCCCCTGCGTGCGGACGGTCAGCAAACCGCCCTGCGGGACACCCACGCGGAGCAGGTCGAGATTGATCGGCTGGCCGACGGCGATCTCGTTGTCGAGCGTCGCCGCGATCCCGCGTGCCGAGGAGGCCAGATTCTCCCGGTTGAGGTTCTCGACCAGCTGCCACGCGGTGATCCCCAGCGGGATGCCCAGCACCGCCGCGGTGACCGCGACGGCGAGCAGGATCGCCAGGAGGATGCGTCGGCGCATGCTATTCCGCGTTGAAGCGGAAGCCTACGCCGCGGACCGTGGCGATCCGCCGTTCGCCGTCGCCGTTCCCGCCGGGTTTGCCCGCCCTGCCCGCGGCTTCGTCGGCCGCGATGGCGAGCTTCCGCCTGAGCCACGACATGTGCATGTCGAGGGTCTTCGAGGTCTTCGACTCGAGGTCGTTCCACACCTCGGCGAGGATCTCGTCGCGGCTGACCACCTGACCGGCGCGGCTCATCAGCACCCGGAGCAGCTCGAACTCCTTGTTCGCCAGCTGCACCTCGTGCAGGTCCACGGTGACCATCCGGGCGCCGAGGTCCATTCGTACTCCCCCGGCTTCGAGCACGTCGGGGGCCCGGCGGCGGAGCAGCGCGCGGATGCGGGCCAGCAGTTCGGCCAGCCGGAACGGCTTGGCGACGTAGTCGTCGGCGCCGGCGTCGAGCCCGACCACGAAGTCGACCTCGTCGGTGCGCGCGGTGAGCATCAGCACGGGCACCTCGGTGCCGCTGGCGCGCAGGCGACGGCACACCTCGAGCCCGTCCATCCCCGGCAGGCCGAGATCGAGGACCAGCAGGTCCACCCGGTCGCTCTCGGTCGCGTCGAGGGCGGCGGGTCCATCACCGACGACCCGCACGTCGTACCCCTCCCGCTGCAGTGCGCGGGAAAGCGGATCGGCGATGGCCGGGTCGTCCTCGGCGAGTAGCACCATGCTCACCTGGCCAACTCTACGACTGCCGGGCGTGAAACCATCGTCACCGTGCCTGGCTACGAGAATGATCTGGAACTCGCCACCCGGCTGGCCGACGCCGCCGACGCCATCACCACCGCCCGGTTCCGCGCGCTCGACCTGGCCGTGGAACGCAAACCCGACCGGACGCCGGTCACCGACGCGGACACCGCCGTCGAAGACGCCATCCGCGCGATCCTCACCGCGGACCGGCCGGACGACACGGTGCTCGGCGAGGAACGCGGCGGCACCGCGGCGACCGGCCGCGCCTGGGTGCTCGACCCGATCGACGGGACCAAGAACTTCCTGCGCGGTGTCCCGGTCTGGGCGACGCTGATCGCGCTGGTCGAAGACGGCACGCCGGTCGTGGGCATGATCAGCGCGCCGCTGCTCGGGCGCCGCTGGTGGGCCGCCGACGGCGACGGCGCCTGGATGAGCGACTCCGCCGGGGAACGCCGTATCTCGGTGTCGAAGGTCGCGTCACTCGAAGACGCGTATCTGTCCACAACGGACCTGAACTCCTGGGTCGAGTACCACTCCCGCGAGAAGTACCTCGACCTCGTCAACGCGTGCTGGGAGAGCCGCGCGTTCGGCGATTTCTGGCACCACTGCCTGGTCGCCGAGGGCGCGCTCGACGTCGCCGCGGAATGCATCGTGAACCCGTGGGACGTCGCCGCGGCCCAGGTGCTGATCACCGAAGCCGGTGGCCGGTTCAGCGACCTGAACGGCGAAGCGCGCTACGACAACGGCTCGGCGCTTTCGACGAACGGCCTGCTGCACGACGAGGCGCTGGCGATCCTGAAGCGCTGACGGCTCGGGCGTCGCTGTGCGCCGGGGCATGTCGCGAAAGCCACCTTCGCGACGCCTGATGTCCCGAAAGTGGCTTTCGCGACATGCCTCCGGCTGCCGGGCCGACTGTGAGGCGTGCTTGAACGGGCGCGATCCGCGTTGCGAAAGCCACTTTCGCAACCTTCAACGT
>NZ_JBHVKW010000130.1:0-21481 GCF_042797905.1 Amycolatopsis sp. NPDC057786 | reverse complement strand
CTACATAGCCCGCGAAATCCACCAAACCCTCATCGCAGACCTCGCCAACCTCACCCACACCCCTTGACATCAATAGGAGCATCTTTCGCGACGTCAGATGTCTCGAAAGTGGCTTTCGCGACACCCTCCGGCGCCCGGCCCCGTCGCGCGTCTCAGTGCACGTGCACCGCTTCCCACTCCGGGAACGGATCCGCTCCGGCCGCACCGACGGCCAGGCAGGACCGCAGTGAGTCCAGCAGAGCGTCCTCCTCCAGCCCCACGCCGATGAACACCAGCTCCTGCCGCGGCGCCTCCTCGACTCCCTGCGGCTCGAACCGGGCGACCGAACCCGCCTGCGACCACAGCCCGGTCACCCCGGGCCGCGACGCCAGCGAGAAGAACCCCTTCGACCGCAGGACCGTCCCGAACTCCCCGGAATCGAGCCGCCCGACGAAGTCCCACAGCCGCTCGGCGTCGAAAGCCATCGAGGCGCGGAAGACCACGCTGGAGATCCCGTACTCCTCCGTCTCCGGAACGTGATCGCCGTTCAGCTCCGCCACCCAGCCGGGTGCCTCCTGCGCACGCTCGACGTCGTAACGCCCGGTGCCGAGCACCCGGTCGAGCGGGATCCGGCCGTGTGTCGAGACGACGACGTCGGCGGCCGGGTTGAGCCGACGCAGCACCGCCGTCAGCCGTTCGAGCGAGGTGGCCGGGACCAGGTCGGCCTTGTTCAGCAGGAGGACGTCCGCGAACTCGATCTGGTCCATCAGCAGGTCGCTGACCGTCCGCTCGTCCCCGTCGTACTGGTCCAGCCCGCGTTCGGTCAGCGCGTCCCCGGCCGCCAGTTCCCGCTCGAAGTTCACCGCGTCGACCACGGTCACCATCGTGTCGAGCCGCGCGGCGTCCAGGAACGAGAACGTCGCCGCCACCGGCATCGGCTCGGAGATGCCGCTCGATTCGATGAGCAGGTAGTCGAACCGGCCGTCCTGACACAGCCGCGAGACCTCTTCCAGCAGGTCGTCGCGCAGGGTGCAGCAGATGCAGCCGTTGGTCATCTCGACCAGCCGTTCCTCGGTGCGGGACAGGCTGTTCCCGTCCCGCACCAGCGCGGCGTCGATGTTGACCTCGCTCATGTCGTTCACGATCACCGCCACCCGCAGCCCGTCGCGGTTGGCGAGCACGTGGTTGAGCACGGTCGTCTTGCCCGCCCCGAGGAATCCGGACAGCACCGTGACCGGCGTCGTCATTCCCCGGCCTGATGGAAGTGCTTCATCAGCTTGCGCGGCACGAGCTTCGTCTCACCGTTCACCTTGATCGGCACCAGATCCGGCACGGCCGCCTTCCACTGCGAACGCCGGGACCGGGTGTTGCTACGCGACATCTTCCGCTTCGGGACGGCCATTATTTCGACCCTCCGCGGCGTCCGTAGCGGCGGTGGAACTTCTCGACCTGGCCGGCGCTGTCCATGATCCGCTGGTTGCCGGTCCAGAACGGGTGCGACCACGAGCTGATCTCGACGTTCACCACCGGATAGGTGTTGCCGTCGCTCCATTCGATGGTCTGGTCCGACGTGGCGGTGGAGCGTGTCAGGAAGGCGTCCCCGGTGGAGAGGTCCTTGAACACCACCGGGTGGTAGTCGGGGTGGATTCCCGGTTTCACTGCGTTTCGTCCTTTCGGTTCGACGCGTTCACGTCGTGCTTCTCAGGGTCGGTTTCCGTGTCCTCGCACGGTTCTTCGTGCCACTCGCCGAACGGATCCGGGTAGCGGAGCCATTCCCGCTCGCCGGCCGCGAGTTCTTCCTCGGTCAGCAGCGCCCCGTTCAGTGCGGCTTCGATCTCGTCCGGGGTGGCCTGATCGGTGACGACGACCAGTTCCTGCGCGCGGTCGCCGAACAGCGGGTCCCAGCGCAGGGAGGCGAGCGTGCGGCGTTCGGGGGAGACGTCGGCCCAGTCCGGCCCGTCCGGGGCGGCGAGCCACGGCCCGGCGTGCCCGACGCCGAGACCGCCGCCCGCGGACTCGATCCACAGCGCCATGTCGGGCTGGCTCGCCACCCAGAGCCGTCCCCGGGTGCGGACGACGCCGTCGAGCAGGACGTCGATCGCGTCGTGGAGGCGTTCCGGGTGGAAGGGGCGCTGCGAGGTGAAGGTGAGCAGCCCGATGCCGCAGTCGGTGTGCAACGGCGGCTGGCCGCGCAGCAGCGGTCCGTGCATGTCGGTGACCTCGCCGCGCCGGGCGTCCGACGGGACGGCGTCGAGCACGGTCTTCCCGTCCACAGAGGACAGGTCGACGCGCGGGATCGACGGCGCGACACGGTCGAGGACGGCCGAAGCCTTCGCCGCGGACCACGCGTCGGTCGCCGCGCCGGCGAGTACGAGCAGGTCGGCGAACTCGACCTGCGACAGCGCGACCTGGGCGACGGTGCGTTCGTCCTCGGGGCTGGCCCGCAGGCTCCGTTCGGCCAGCGTGTCGTCTCCGGTGCTGTCGGCCAGCCAGGTCGCGCAGTCGACGACGGTCAGCACGGCCCGCAGGTCGACGTCCTCGATCACCGGCCGCTCGCCGACGAGGACGTTGTGCAGTGCCCAGCTGACCGGCTCGGGCTCCATGGCTTCGTCGAGCCTTACGACGATGCGCCGCACCTGCGGCATCTGCGAGAGCTTGCGCAGCAACGGCAACAGGTCCTCGCGCAACGTGCACGAGACACAGCCGTGCGCGAGTTCGAGGACGGTCAGCTGGTCGCGGTCGCCGAGCCGGATCCGCCGTCGGACCACTCCGGAGTGAATCTGCCTCAGGTCGTGATGCACGACGGCGGTGCCCGGCTCGGCGAGGCGCAGCCGCTCGGCGAGGTCGGCGTTCGGTCCCGGTGCGAGGCCACTGATCAGGACGAGGGGCACGCGGGGGTTGTCGGTCACTGAAGCTCCGGGGCGTCGAGGGCGTTCGGGTTCGGCTGTGTAGAGTAAATGAAAACGACAACCGATATCAACTCGGGAGGGTATATGTCCGCGGTGTGCCAGGTCACCGGCCGCAAACCGGGCTACGGGAAGCAGGTGTCGCACTCGCATCGGCGCACGTCCCGGCGCTGGGAGCCGAACCTGCAGGCCAAGCGGTACTTCGTGCCGAGCGAAGGACGCTGGGTCCGGCTGCGGGTCTCGGTGAAGGGCATGAAGACCATCGACAAGCGGGGGATCGAGGCCGTCGTGGCCGAGCTCCGCGCGAAAGGGGTGAAGCTCTGATGGCCAAGAGCACCGACATCCGGCCGATCATCAAGCTCCGCTCGACCGCAGGCACCGGCTACACCTACGTCACCAAGAAGAACCGCCGGAACGACCCGGACCGCATGGTGCTGCGCAAGTACGACCCGGTCGCGCGCAAGCACGTCGAGTTCAAGGAGGAGCGCTGATGGCCAAGAAGTCGAAGATCGCCAAGAACGAGCAGCGCAAGGTCATCGCCGCCCGCTATGTCGAACGGCGGCGCGAGCTGAAGGCCACCATCGCCTCGCCCTCCGCGTCGCCCGAGGAGAAGGCGGCGGCCGTGTCGGCCCTGCAGGCGATGCCGCGCGACGCCAGCGCGACCCGGATCCGCAATCGCGACACCGCCGACGGCCGCCCGCGTGGCTACCTGCGGAAGTTCGGGCTGTCGCGCGTCCGGATGCGGCAGATGGCGCACAACGGCGAACTGCCCGGCGTCACGAAGTCGAGCTGGTGAGCGCGATGGGCAAGGCGAACCGCGACCGTCCCTTCAAGCGCAAGACGAACCTGTTGCACGCCAACAAGATCACCCAGGTCGACTGGAAGGACGTCGATCTGCTGCGGAAGTTCATCTCCGACCGCGGCAAGATCCGCGCCCGCCGGGTCACCGGGCTGACGCCCCAGCAGCAGAAGCAGGTCGCCACGGCGATCAAGAACGCCCGTGAGATGGCGTTGCTGCCCTACCCCAACGCGGGGCGCTGACGCCACCGGTCCGGGCGGTGCGAGACGCCGCCCGGACCGCGGTTGCTGTGGAAGAATCGGCCCCATGACGGAGAACCCCGGACAGGCCGAGGAATTCGATCCCGAACTGCTGGAGTTGTGGGCCAAGGTGTTCGGCTTCGCCCGCTCTGGCGCGACGGCCGAGATCGCCGCGTACGTCGACGCCGGCATTTCGGCGAACCTGACCAACGACCGGGGCGACACACTGGTCATGCTCGCCGCCTACCACGGTCACGCCGAGACCGTAGCGGCGCTGATCGAACGCGGCGCCGACCCGAACCGCCAGAACGACCGGGGACAGAGCCCGCTAGCCGGCGCGGTGTTCAAGAACGAGCCCGAGGTCGTGAAGGCGCTCCTGAAGGGCGGCGCGGACGCCACGGCGGGGGAGCCTTCGGCGATCGACGCGGCCAGGATGTTCGGCAACACCGAGCTGCTGGCGCTGCTGGAGAGCTGAGGCGGTTCTCACTCGGATCGCGGTCCGGGGCGCTGAATCCTTACACTGCCCCGCATGGATGACCCGCATTACCTCTCCGGCCTCGACCTGGCCGGCCGTCGTGTCGTGATGATCGGTGGCGGGACGGTCGCCCAGCGCCGCCTGCCGCGGTTGATCAGCGCCGGCGCGCGGGTCGAACTGGTCTCGCCGCACACCACACCGTCGGTGAGCGCCATGGCCGACGCAGGCGAGATCGTCTGGCACGAGCGCCGCTACGCCGAGGGCGACCTCGCCGACGCCTGGTACGCGCTGGCGTGCACGAACGATCCCGAGGTCAACGCCGCCGTCTGTGCCGAAGCCGAACGCGCGCGGGTGTTCTGTGTCCGAGCCGACGACGGGGACCTCGGCAGCGCGGTCACCCCGGCCTCGGGCAGGCACGGCGGGCTGCTGGTCGGCGTGCTCTCCGGTGGCGAGCCGCTGCGGTCGGCCACCGTCCGGGACAGCATCCTCGACGGACTGCGCGCCGGTACCGTCGCCGACGGCCGCGTCCCGGACGCGCACGACGAGCTTCCCGGTGTCGCCCTCGTGGGCGGCGGCCCCGGTGACCCGGAACTGATCACCGTCCGCGGGCGCCGTCTCCTCGCCAGGGCAGACGTCGTCGTCGCCGACCGGCTGGCCCCCCGCGAACTGCTCGACGAACTGTCGCCCCACGTGGAGATCGTCGACGCCGCGAAGATCCCGTACGGCCGCGCCGCCAGCCAGGAAGTGATCAACTCCACGCTGATCGAGCGGGCCAAGGCGGGCAAATTCGTCGTGCGGCTCAAGGGTGGCGACCCGTACCTGTTCGGCCGCGGCTTCGAAGAAGTCCTCGCCTGTGCCGAAGCGGGTATCCCGGTGACGATGGTCCCCGGCATCACGAGCGCGTTCTCCGTCCCCGCCGCGGCGGACGTCCCGGTGACGCACCGCGGCGTCGCCCACGAGGTCGTGGTGGTGTCCGGCCACGTCGCACCGGACGACGAGAAGTCGCTGGTGGACTGGGATCTGCTGGCGAAGATGCGCGGCACGATCGTGTTGATGATGGGTGTCGAGCGGCTCCCGCTGTTCGCGAAGGCGCTCCAGTCCGGGCGGCCTGGCGACACACCGGTGGCGATCGTCGAGGACGGCACCATGCGCACGCAGCGGGTTCTCCGCTCCACTTTGGACAAGGTGGTCGAAGACGCCGCCACGGCCGGGGTGCGGCCGCCCGCGGTGATCGTCTTCGGCCCGGTGGCGGGGCTCGCTCAGCCCTCGTAGCCGGGGTCCGAGACGTAGAACCAGTCGGTCCCGTCGTCGCCGGGGGAGTCGAGATGCTCCGCCCGGACGAGGCCTGCTCGCAGCGCGACCCGCTGCGAGGCCACGTTCTCCGGCCGGACACGGGCGATCACGAGGTCGTCCGGCCGGTGGACGCGGGCCCAGCCCACCGCTGCGGTGGCGGCCTCACTGGCGTATCCGGCACCCCAGGACGAGGGAAAGAAGCGATAGAAGAGGTTCAGCACCGGGCGCCGCCGGAAGCCGACGATCTTCACCCCGCAGAACCCCAGCGGTTCGGCCGAGTCGTGCCGCCGGACCGTCCAGTATCCGAAGCCGTACCGGTTCCACTGGTGTGACCAGCGGAGCAGCAGCAACTCCGCCTCCTTGCGCGTGTCCACCAGGTCCGAAGGGTTGTGCGCGCAGGCCTCCGGATCGGTATGGAGGGCGAAGATCGCGTCGAGGTCTTCGGGGCCCGGCCGTCGCAGGATCAGCCGCCCGGTCCGCAGTTCTTCGGCGCCCGCGTCCCGGGTCGGGGCCGGTTCAACGGTCATGGCAGCGCGCGGAGAAGTCCGCGATGGCTTCGGTCAGACGGGTCGGGTCGAAGCGCAACTCGACCGGGCTGCGGGCCTGGACGAACTCGGCCGCCGGCATGTCCGCGGCCAGCGTGTCGGCGTCGCCGAAGGGGTGGATCGGGTCGCGCTCGTGCCCGATGACCAGCGCCGGGGTCTCGATCTTCCGCCGGATGGACTTGGGCGGCGCGATCCGGCCGAAGAGCACGCCGTGCAGGAGCGCGGCCATCGGCGCGGGCTGCTGGGACAGCGTGTCGGTGACGACGTCGACCCATTGGTTGCCATGCGGCACGAGCCTGGCCGCCAGCGCCACTCCCTGCACGGTCACCGGCAGGAACCGGGCGGCCATCAGCAGCGGCGCGAACGTGATCAGCCCCGCGACGATCGCGTTGTCCAGCACCGGCATCTCGACGACCAGGCCCAGCGCGCGCTCGGGGGCGGCGACACCCACTTCGAGCGCGACGTTGGCGCCCAGGGACGTCCCCCCGATGACGGCGGCGTCGATCTCCAGGTGGTCGAGCAGCGCGACGGTCTGCTCCGCGAACGCGGGCATCGAGTACAGCCACGAGTCGGTGGGCCGGTCCGAGTCGCCGTGCCCGAGCAGGTCGAGGGTCACCGCGCGGAAACCGGCCCGCGCCAGCCTGCGGGCGAGCGGGGCGTGCATCCGCCTCGTCAGCATGATGCCGTGGGTGAGGACGACCACCCGGTCGCCGGAGCCGAACTCGGTGTAGGCGAGCCGGTGACCCTCATGGGTGAAGGATCCCGACAGCTCGATCGGCCGGGAGGATCGTTCGCGCCCGCGCGCGGTGCTCGGAGCGGGCAGGTCGGCGACCGCGGTGGCGCTGCTGGCCGGGCTCATCTCCCACCGTCCTTCGTCGATCGTCGGGTACTCACCGGTAGTACTCGTCGGTATTAGGAAAGCATCTCCGGGGCGGCCAGGCACAGTGGCCGTTGGCAGCCTGTCAATCACATGAGTCAAGATGACCTCATGACCGCTACAGCTGACAGTCTTCCCGATCTCGTTTCGCTCAAGGTGGAGATCGACGGGCACGTCGCCGAAGTGACGCTGCTCGGTCCGTCCAAGGGCAACGCGATGGGCCCCGATTTCTGGCGAGAGCTGCCGATCGTCTTCCGCGCGCTGGACGCGGATCCGCAGGTCAGGGCGGTCGTGCTGACCGGGAGCGGCAAGCACTTCTCCTACGGGCTCGACCTGCCCGCCATGATGCCGAGCTGGGGCGAAATGCTCGGCGGCGACGCCCTCGCGGGCCCGCGGACGAAGTTCCTCGACGAGGTCAAGACCCTCCAGGCGAGCGTGTCCTCGATCGCGGAATGCCGCAAACCGGTCATCGCGGCCATTTCCGGCTGGTGCATCGGCGGGGGCGTCGACGTGATCGCGGCCGCGGACATCCGCCTGGCGAGCGCCGACGCGAAGTTCAGCGTGCGCGAGGTCAAGGTCGCGATCGTGGCCGACCTCGGCAGCCTGCAGCGGCTCGCCCCGATCATCGGCGAGGGGCACCTGCGCGAGCTGGCCCTGACCGGCAAGGACATCGACGCCGCCCGCGCGGAGAAGATCGGCCTGGTCAACGACGTGTACGCGGATCAGGACACCCTGCTGGCCGAAGCCCGCAAGCTGGCGGCGGAGATCGCCACGAACCCGCCGCTGGTCGTGCAGGGCACGAAGAACGTGCTTTCGGCCAACACGGAGCGCCAGGTCGCGGACGGCCTGCGCTACGTGTCGGCCTGGAACGCGGCGTTCCTGCCCAGCAAGGACCTCGGCGAGGCCGTGCAGGCGTTCCTCGAGCGCCGCGCGCCCGAGTTCAAGGGAGAGTAGAAAGAACCGGCTGCCCTACCAGCGGACCAGGAGGACGATCGTGAGCGCTTCGGAGGCATACCGCACGTTCCGCGAGGCACGGGACTATCTGCAGGCCCATCGCGAGGACTACGAAACCGCCTATCGGGACTTCACCTGGCCCCGGCTCGCCGAGTTCAACTGGGCACTCGACTGGTTCGACGTCGTCGCGGCCGACCCGGCCAACCAGGACCGGTACGCGTTGTGGATCGTCGAAGAGGACGGCATCGAGAATCGCTGGACCTATCCGGAGATGGCGCGGAGGTCCAACCAGGTCGCGAACTGGCTGCGCTCACTCGGCGTGGCCAGGGGCGACCGGCTGATCCTGATGCTCGGCAACCAGGGCGAGCTGTGGCAGACGATCCTCGCCGCGATCAAACTGGGCGCCGTCATCATCCCGGCCTCGACCCTGCTCGGCCCGGCGGACCTCACCGACCGGGTCGAGCGGGGCGCGGCGAAACACGTCGTGATCCGGTCCGTCGACGCGCACAAGTTCGAGAACGTCGAAGGCGACTACACCCGCATCGCCGTCGGTGAGCCGGTCGAGGGCTGGCGGTCCTTTGTGGACGCCTACGAGGAACCGGACACGTTCACGCCCGACGGCCCGACGGCGGCGGAAGACCCGCTCCTGCTGTACTTCACCTCGGGGACCACCGCGAAGCCGAAACTCGTGCAGCACACGCAGGTCTCGTACCCGGTCGGTCATCTGTCCACAATGTACTGGATCGGGCTCGAACCGGGCGACGTCCACCTCAACATCTCCTCGCCGGGCTGGGCGAAACACGCGTGGAGCAACGTGTTCGCGCCGTGGAACGCCGAGGCGACGGTGTTCCTCTACAACTACGCGCGGTTCGACGCGGTGTCCCTGATGGCGCAGATGGACCGGTGCGGTATCACCAGTTTCTGCGCCCCGCCGACGGTGTGGCGGATGCTCATCCAAGCGGATCTGACCGTGCTGAAGACGCCTCCGCGCAAGGTGGTCGGCGCGGGTGAACCGCTCAACCCCGAAGTGATCGACCAGGTCGAAAAGGCTTGGGGCGTCACGATTCGCGACGGCTTCGGGCAGACGGAGAGCAGCGTCCAGATCGCCAACACGCCCGGGCAGGACGTCCTGCCGGGGTCGATGGGCCGCCCGTTGCCTGGCTTCACCGTGGCGCTCGTGGACCCCGTCACCGGTGAACGCGCGCAGGAGGGCGAGATCTGCCTTGACCTCGACAACCGACCCGTCGGGTTGATGGCTGGCTACGCGGACGACGAGGAGCGTTCCGCCGTGGCCTTCGCGAACGGCTTCTACCACACCGGGGACGTCGGCTCGATCGACGAACGCGGCTACATCACCTACGTGGGCCGCACGGACGACGTCTTCAAGGCCTCGGACTACCGGATCTCGCCGTTCGAACTGGAAAGTGTCCTGCTCGAACACGAAGCGGTCGCCGAAGCGGCCGTCGTCCCCGCGCCCGACCCGATCCGGCTCGCGGTGCCGAAGGCGTATGTCGTCCTGACGAACGGGCATCAACCGACGGCCGACACCGCGGTGTCCATCCTGGCCTTCTGTCGTGAACATTTGGCTCCGTACAAGCGAATCCGGCGGCTGGAGTTCACCGAACTGCCGAAGACGATCTCCGGCAAGATCCGGCGCGTCGAGCTGCGCGGCCGGGAGAACGACGCCGACGGGCGGCCGGCGGGGGAGTTCCGCGAGGAGGACTTCCCGCAGCTGAAGGGCTGACGGCCCGGCCTCGAACTCCGAACTCGCGTGATCGGAGCCGTAACTCGCGTGTTTGAACCCGTAACTCGCCCAGCCGGTGAGTTACGCCTCCGATCACGCGAGTTACGGCTCCGGACACGCGTGACGGACCGGTCCGTGTGGGTCGAACGACCCACAGCGCGGTAACCGGAACCGCGTTAGCATCCTCGGCAGTGAATCGTTGACAACCCGTGGGGGTCACGGGTCTCACCTTCCCTGCTTGAAAGGTGTTCCTGTCATGCGCATTCGTTTCCTCCTGCCGATGCTCGCCCTGGTGGCCGGGCTCGGTACCGCGGTGGCCGCTCCAGCCGCCGCCGATCCTGGCCCGGTGACGGCGGGCGAAGTGTCCGTCGCCGACGCCTGTTACTCCTGGGGACGCACGTTGTCCCAGGGCGCGTCCGGTGAGGACGTCCGGCAACTGCAGATCCGCGTCGCCGGTTACCCCGGTTACGGGGGCGTGCTCGCCATCGACGGCCAGTTCGGCGCGGGCACCAAAGCCGCGGTCACCCGCTTCCAGCAGGCATACGGGCTGGCCGCGGACGGCATCGCCGGATCGGCCACGTTCAGCAAGCTCTACGCGTTGCAGGACGACGACTGCACGCCGGTCAACTTCACCTACGCCGAACTGAACCGGTGCAACTCCGACTGGTCGGGCGGCAACGTCTCACCCGCGACGGCGAAGGCCAACGCGCTGGTCTCGATGTGGAAGCTGCAGGCGATGCGGCACGCCATGGGCGACCGGCCGATCGACGTCAACGGTGGTTTCCGCAGCGTCGCCTGCAACAACGCCGTCGGCGGGGCGACCAACAGCCGTCACCTCTACGGTGACGCGGTCGACCTCGGCGCGGGCTCGCAGGGCTTCTGCGGGCTGGCCAGGCAGGCCCGCAACCACGGGTTCAACGAGATCCTCGGCCCGGGCTACCCCGGCCACAACGATCACACGCACGTGGCACACCGGTCCACCCGGTTCTGGTCGGCGTCCTCCTGCGGGATCTGACCTCGTCATTCCCAGCGCCACAGCGACGGCGGCCGTCCTCCCTTGGGGAGGGCGGCCGCGTGTTCGGTGGTGCGCCGCAGACCGGGGACCCGCTCCATGGTCCGGCCGAGATTGGCCGGATAGGGGCGGTCCCCGGTCAACGCTTCGGTGACATCCAGTGCCTGCGCCGTCGTGAAGATCGGCCCCAGCAGACCGGCGGTGAAGGCGACGTCCCGCCACAGCCGTTCGGCCAGCATCGGACGGCAGTCCGCCACGATCCGGTCGTGGTCGAACGCCAGCGGCGGGACCTCGTCGAGCGGCGCCCACACCGCGTTCCCCGGTTCGTCGAACGCGGGACTCATCGTGGCCCACAAGGCGATGGAGAGCGTGGGACCGCGGGGATCACGGTTCGGCTCGTCGAAGGTGGCGAGCTGTCCCGTCGCCGAAAGCGCGCCGGACGGCAGGCCGAGTTTGCCTGCCACCGCCCGGTGCGCCGCCTCCCTCAACCGCTCGCCGAGCCCGAGCAGCACGCCAGGCAGGGCGAGTTCCCCTTCGAACGGCTCGGCGGCTCGCGGCGCGATTCCCAGCAGCACATTCCTGGTGCCGGGCGCGAACCGCACCACGAGCACGTCAACGGACACCGGCGTCGACTCGATCACGCGTTGATTGTCGACCTTGCCTCCGTGACCCGGTAACCGGCCCTGTCCGGGCCGTACCCGGTGACGGCCACCGGCAGCCGCTCGGCGAACCACGCCAGCGGATCCGGCAGGTCGACGGCGGGGGAGCCGTCACGGGGCACGACCTTCAGTCCGGTCGCGTCGAGGTGGGTCACCGCGAGCGCGTCCACCCCGTCGCAGGCCGCGATCGCGTAGTCGAGCAGGGCCGCGTCGAGATGACCGGCCCGCCACGCGCCCTGGAATTCGCCGGTTTCGTTGTGCGCCTCCGGAAAGCGGGCGAGCACGGCGGCGGATTCGGTCGGCAGCGGTCCCGCGCCATGCCGGGTGAGGTACGTCCGCGTGACACCGAGGACGGTGTGCGGGCGCTCGCCCAGCAGGGCGCGGGCGTTGTGCGGTGTGGTGGTGGACCAGGTCGTATGCGGATGGAATCCGTGGTGCTGGTCGAGGAGAGCCCCCTGCGCTCCCTCGAACACCAGCCGCCCGGAATCCGCCAGCCGCCCCGTTTCGTCCCCGTCGGTGATCCGCACGGCGTCCGCGAAGTCGCGGTACAGCGCCACCAGTTCGTCCACGCCGTGCGGTGGCGTGGCGAGCGGGGCGTAGAACCGCGCGAGCGCGTCCAGCTTGCGCCGCAAGACCGACGGCCGGGCACAGTCGGCGACCGTGGGCGCTTCCCCCGGCGTCCCGATCACCTCCTGGCTTTCCACCACCTCGCCCGGCACGGCGCCGGGCAAGAGCGAGTACCAGACGGTCTCGCCGATGCCCTTCCCGCACGAGCCGTGCCGGTTCGCGCCCCGTGCCTCCTCCCTCGCCCGGTTGGCGTGGATGTGGAACGGCGTCGTGAGCAGAGCCCGGCCGTCCACGCTCAGCAGCGAGAGCGGATTCCGGACGCCCGCCCCTTCGAGCCGGCGCGCTTCCGCGGCCAGCGCGAACGGCTCGACCAGCACGAACCGCGACAGATGGGTGGGCACGCCGGCGAACGTGCCCGCCCCGAACTGGCTGAACGTGTGGTGCCGCCCGTCCACGACGACGTTGTGCGCGGCCTGCGCGCCCCCGTTGAAGCGGACCACGGCGGTGGTGGGCCGGGCGGCGCAGAGCGCGTCGACCACCGCGCCCTTGCCTTCGTCGCCGAAGCCGAGCCCGACCACCACCACGTGTCCGTCCAGGAGACTCATCGCAACACCACGTCGCTCGGCCCGTCGGCCTCGGGCACCGCCGACGTGACGACCGCTTTGGCGCCCAGCTTCGCCAGCGCCTTGCCGACCGCCTTGCTTTCGGCGACCGAGCCGACGTCCGCGAGATCGGCGAGCGCCCGGTCGACGTCGACGACCCGCTCTTCCAGTCCGATGGTGGCCGCGATCAGTTCGCACACCGCGCCGGGATCGTCGAGCTTCAGGAAGTTCTGGCCGAGCAGATCGCTCCAGTGCTCGCCGATCTGCGGGTCGTTGTAGTACGAAGACTGGTTCGGCAGCACGAAGAAGACGTGCCACTTGCGGGCCAGCTCCCGGTACACCGAGGCCGGGTCGATGTCCTCCCGCACGTCATCCCCGATCACGCGGCGGATGTGGCGCGCCTCCAGCGCGGGCTTGTTCAGCTCGTCACCGATGATGAACAGATAGCCCTTGCGGCCGCGGTTCTGCCACGCGTCGGTCACGACGTGCCGGGCCATGAAGTAGGCGGCCAGTTCGTAGGACTCGCTCTTCTGCCCGCCGCCTCCGCCTTCGAGGAAGATCGTGCGCAGCTGCTCGTCCATCCGGTTGTCCGATTCGAACTGCCCGACCTGCAAGGGCACCCGGTCGCTGTCGGCGTCGCCGATCGCGCCGAACATGACCTGCGGGTCGGCCAGGTAGCCCCGGCGCTTCAGCAGGCCGTGCAGTTTGCCGAGTTTGCCCTGCATGACCCGCGGCACGCGGCGCATCGAGCCGGTGACGTCGAACAGCACCGCGATCGGCGTCGAATCGGCGTGGTCGGCCGAATCCCGGCATTCCCGGATGACGTTCAGCGGGTCGAGCGCCGGCGCCACCTTCCAGTCTTTCGCGGGCTTGGAGCGCAGATCGGCGGTGTAGCCGAAGTCGTCCTCGCCCTTGGCCCGCCGGAAAGTCTTCGCGGCGGCGTAGGCGTTGTCGTCCCAGTGTCCGTGTCCCATGGTCAGGCTCCTGTCTCGGGGATGGTGAAGGGTCGGAAGGTGCGAGGTCCGTACAAGTCGTCGAGCAGCGCGTCGTACTCGTCGAGCAGATCGGCGGCGTCGGGTCGTTGTGCCGGGGCCTCCTGTGTGCACCAGTTCGCGAACTCGCGTTGGCGGGTTTCGTCGGGTGCCAGGAGTTCCAGCATCATGCGGTGGAGCATGTGGACGTCGGTGGCCCCGGTCACCGGTAGTCCTTTGTGGACTTCCGGCGGGTATTGGACGGACTTGTCCGCCGCAAGCGGGAGCACACCGTCCTCGACGGCGAAGGACCAGCCGACGACGACGATGCCGTGCTGTCCCGGATGGACGAGCACGTTGTCCGCGGTGAGGTGGCCGTGGACGACACCCGCCCGGTGCGCGCCCGCCACGGCACGCAGGAGGCGGCGGTGCATCCACGCGTAGTCGCGGCCGTCGAGCCCGCCGGGGAAGGCTTTCCCGATATCGGCGAGGGTGACGAAACCGTCGACGAGCGGATCGAGGACGCTGAACGCTCGGTCGCCCCTGGCCACCGGACCCGAGGTGTCCAGCAGTCGCGGGTAATAGGGGCGCAGCCAGCGGTGCCGTTCGGTGAAACCGTCGAGCGTGCGCAGCGCCGCCCACTCGGCGTGGATCAGCGGGTTGAGCGCCGGGTCGCGGACGAGTTTCACCAGATACGGCCCGGTGGTCCGGTACGTCGTCGCGACGCTGCCCACCGCGTGCGGTGCGGTGAGGGTGTACGCCGACGTCGCCGTGGTGACCGTCTGGCGTCGGGAGCGTTTCCAGTCGTCGTGAAGGCGGTTGAGGGTGGCGGCGGCCCGGTGGACGCGCTCGTCGCCGGGGTTGCGGTCGGGGTGGAGCACGGCCGCCAGTTCGCGGTAGCGATGGCGGGCGAACAGAGCGGCCGCGTCGACCGTGTTCTCGATCATCGTCACGGCGTCTTCCCTGGTGAGCATAGTTTGAGTCTAGACGACTCTTACCTAGGGATGCAAGGGGGTGGGTACAAATCCCGTGCCGCGCGGTGGCTTCGGTCCATAAGCTGGCCGAGCCGGACAGGGGGTGTTGGTGGTCTTCCGCGAAGCGGATCGGAAAGACGGGCAGCGAACGAGCGCGATGATCATCGCGCTCGTGATCGGGATCGTCTGGGGGTCCGTCGCGGCCTTCGCCGGACGATGGATCGTCGAAGGGCTGGCCGGCACTTACGACGTGCGCGCGGTGATCTCGGAGCGGAACTCCACGATCAGTGAAGGACAGCACGGCCCGCGTACCAGCTACGACGTCCTGGCGATCACCGAAGACGGCCGCACGATCGAAGTGCCGACACGAGACACGTTCGGCCTCGCCGATCCGGTGGTCGCCCGGCTTTCGTCGGTGACGGACCGGGTTTTGTCCGTGCGCGGGGCCACCGACGTCGTGGAAGCCCACCATCCGTGGGAGAAGATCGCGGCGATGTCCCTCGGCTCGGCCATCCTGGTGCTCGCGGCCATCGTGCTGGTCAAAGTGGCGAGAAGGGGGATCGCGCGGAAGGCGCCGCCATTCCTCGCCGGGCTGGCCTTCGCCGCGTTCGTCGTGCTGACGCCGGTCGGGTTCGGCGAGACGGCCTACGGTGAGGCGGCCGACCCGGTCCCGAATTTCTGGGAACTCCGTCGCGACTTATGGGGGCCGCCGCCGGTGTTCGCCCGTGGACAGACCGCCGTCACCGGAGAGGCGGCCGTGCGTGTGCTCGACAGCAGACCCGCACCGCCGGAGGGAGCCGAGGCGTGGTTGAGCGGATTCCACGTCCTCACCTTGAGGATCGAGGCTTCTCGCTTCGGCGACACGGCGTTGGAGCTGTCGGCCGACGAACACGGTGAGCCGGAACGCGTCAAGGACTGCGCGGGCGCTCCCGGTGCTTTCGACGGCACCACGGGTCTCGTCTGCTTCGTGGTCCCGCCCGGATACCGGCCCCAGTACCTCCTCGTCGGCAAACTCGAGCGGGAAGTCCTGCTGAAGCTCCAGTGATCGACGAAAGGACTCCAGTGTCGGAAAGAGCGCGGAAATCGGGAGTTCTTTCCTCGGTGCTCTCGGCCTTCATCCCCTTTCTGCTGATCTTCGGTATCGTCTGGGCCTTCCTCGGTTCCGACATCGGTGAATTGAGCACCGGCGCGGACGTCACGGTCACCGAGGTCTCGGGATGCACTTCGGAAGGTTCCGCGGTGAACGGCCAAACCCCTTACTGCTCCGGGAAATGGCGCTTCGCCGACGGCCGTACCGGAGGCGGCCGGATCCTGGGTGAGGAGATCTCGCCGGGTGACACGGTTTTCGTCGGTGACGGATTCGCCTATCGGTCGAGATCGCCCTTGATCTGGAAGATCTCGGCGGGCGGCGCGCTGGGTCTCTTTCTCGTCGGCATCGTGATAGTGGGTGTCGTCCTGTACCGGCTGGACGTGGGCAAGCGGCGCCGCGAGGGTCATCGAGAGTAAGGCAAAGGCGGCGTGTTTCGCAGGAGCGACCGGTGGTGGGGTGATGGTTCCCTTCACTGCGTCTGATGCGGTGAAAGGAGCCTTCGGCCCAGGTCATGCGCGGGTCGTGAGTGACTACTGGCTTCTCTGATCGCGGGACCGCGGTCCGTGAAGGCCTCCTTGAGGGACTCTGGGTCCCTCAAGGAGGCCTTCACTACCTTCAGGGTCGCTGCTCTCGTCCCAGGTACACCAGTAGGCACAGCGGCCGCGCGTGAAGGACCCTTCCCTTGGCTGAGCCGACGAAACTCGACCTTCATGTACTTCAGGCGGGCACGGCCGCCGAGGCACGGCGGGTTCTCGGGACAGAAATTCGAGGCCCGCACCTTGTACGGCGCCGACCGACGCTCAGGAGCGGGTCGCTTCGATCTGCCGCTCGTCTTCGGTCGAGCAACTCGTCACCGGATCGTTCGGCCCGCTCCCGCAGGTCCAAGCCCCGACCACCACGGGGCCGGGCCCCTGCGGTGACGCCGCCTCGGCCGGCGTCAGCTTGGCGAAGTACTCCGTAAGCACCTGCGTCGCTTCGGCGCACTCGGCCTTCCCGCGCACGACGACCTTGTTCTTCGCGCCCTGGAACCCGGTGATCTCACCACAGGGCGTGCCGGCCAGGACCTGGTCGGCCGTGGGGGAGGGCGGCGCGGCCGCGGGAGCGGGATCGGCGCCGCAACCGCTCAGCAGGACGACGGCGAACGCGGCGGGGAGCACGGCGAGGCTCTTCATGGGCCCTTCTTCTCGAGGATGGTTCATTCGACGGGGACGACGGCGGCGAACACGTTCTGTTCGCCCTTGCTGCAACTGGTGCCGCCTTGCGCGGCGGGAGCGCCGGAGACGCACAGCCAGCCGTCCACGGTCTCGCTGACCGGTTCGTCCGAGCCCGCGGACTGCCGTCCGGCGATCCTCTGGTGGAACGAGCCGACGATCCCGGTCGCGTCCGCGCACGAGACCCCGGGGCCGTTGAGTACCTGGAGGGTCAGCCCGCTGGCCGCGGTGACCGTGCCGCACGAACCCTGAACCGGTTCAGCGGATTTCGGCGGTGAAGCGGAAACCGGGGCGGTGGACGGGCTCGGCGCGGTCTGCGACGGGATCGGCGGCACCGACACGCTGGACACCGCTGTGGGGACCGAGGGCGGCGAGACCGACATCGAGGTGACAGGCGGTGGCGGATCTTCGCCCGAACAGGCGGCGAGCGTTCCGGTGACGGCGCAGGCCGCGAACAGGCGCCGCCACGTTCCCGTGGTGGTCGAGACGGGCAAGGCGATCCTTTCGTCGGCCGGTCGTGGCCGGCCCATTCTGACCCGGCCGGGCCCGATGCCGTGGTATTGAGCCACGTTCGATTCGCGGGAGGCTATCGCGCCCGCGGCGCCGCGGTACGCGAGGACCGCTCATTGACTGTCCATTGTGGACGATTAACATGCCGTTCACAGCGCGACAACATCCTGCTGTCGTCGCGAACCGATCGGACGAATCCACGCCGGATCCGTTAACGCGCGGACCCGTTCTGCCGAAAACACAGGTAGCGCTCCGGCGTGTCCCAGTCCCCGTCACGAAACCGTGAGAGTGATGAAGACCGACGAACAGACCGACCCCGCGTCACCCCAGGCCACCGCACCGGCGAGCGCGGAGCTGCCACCGACGGCACCGTGCACCGTCGTCTGGTGTGGTGGCCGCCCGTACGTCCTCGAGATCTCCGCCGGCCACAACCGCTGGATGGGCACCGACCATCGAGGCAGGCCCGTGGCGCTGACCAGCGCGGACCTGCAACGCCGCGGCTGGACCCACACCCGGGCCAGCTGACGGGGGAGGACCTGCCGCCGCTGGATAGGCTGAGCGGGTGAGTACGCCCCCCGAACCGAGCGTGACCAGCGAAGAGCCTTCACTGCTGCGGCAGGCCCTGAACGTTCCCAACATGCTTTCGATCCTCCGGCTCGCCGGAGTGCCGGTCTTCCTGTGGCTGCTCCTCGGCCCGAAGGAGGACGGCTGGGCGCTCGCGCTGCTCGTGTTCAGCGCGCTCACCGACTGGCTCGACGGCAAACTCGCCCGCTGGCTCAACCAGATGTCCCGGCTCGGCCAGCTGCTCGACCCCGCCGCCGACCGGCTCTACATCCTCGCGACCCTCATCGCCTTCCTGATCCGCGACATCATCCCCTGGTGGCTGGTGGTCCCGCTGGTCGTCCGCGAAGCCGTCCTCGGTGTCTGCGTGCTGCTGCTGCGGCACCGCGGGTTCGCCCCTCCGGAGGTCACCTACATCGGCAAGGGCGCCACCTTCGTGCTGATGTACGCCTTCCCCTTCCTGCTGCTCACCCAGGGCGGTTCCGACATCGCCGCGATCGCCAGGCCGATCGGGTACGCCTTCACGGCGTGGGGTGCGGTCCTGTACGTCTATTCGGGCGTCCTGTACATCGTCCAGACCGCACGGGCGCTACGACCGGCCGAACCCGCCGAGTTGCGGGAGGCGCCGGGCGCGTGACCCGGCGGGATGCGAAACTGCGCGCGTCGGTTTCGAGCGAGGGCATGAGAAAGGGGAGCGGCGTTGTCCACTCCAGAAGAACTGCGGTACACCGAGGAACACGAGTGGGTCTCCGTGCGCGATGGAGGGCTCGTGCGCGTGGGCATCACGGAGTACGCCCAGGACCAGCTCGGTGACGTGGTGTTCGTCGAACTGCCCGAGGTCGGCAAGCAGGTCGGTTCGGGCGACGCGTTCGGCGAGGTCGAGTCGACCAAGAGCGTTTCGGAACTGTTCGCCCCGCTCGACGGCGAGGTGGTCGCGGTCAACGACGCGGTGACCGAGTCACCCGAGCTGATCAACAGCGACCCCTACGGCGAGGGCTGGCTGATCGAGCTCCGGCTCGACGACGCGAGCTCGGTGGAATCCCTGCTGGAGGCCGAGGCGTACCAGGCCCTGATCAAGGAATAGCCGCAGGCCGCGGCCCTTCGGGAAGAGTAGGGGGAGCCGCGGGCCGGAGATTCGATCAGGCACGGTACGTTTGACCTCCACACGTTCTTGAGTAGTGGCAACACACATGCGTTAGGAGAGCTCAGGTGAGCACGAACGACGGGCCCGGCGTTCCCCCGGAGCAGTCTCCGGAGCGGACTTCTGTCTTCCGGGCCGACTTCCTGGCCGACGTCGAAGGCACTGAGGCTCCTCCGGCTGCCGAGGCCCCCGTCCAGGGTGTGGACGCGCTGCCCGCGGGTTCCGCGCTGCTGGTCGTCAAACGGGGCCCGAACGCGGGTTCGCGCTTCCTGCTGGACCGCGACACCACCAGCGCGGGACGGCACCCGGACAGCGACATCTTCCTCGACGACGTCACGGTCTCCCGGCGGCACGCGGAGTTCCGCCGTGAGGGTGGCGAGTTCGTCGTCATCGACGTCGGCAGCCTCAACGGCACCTACGTCAACCGCGAGCCGGTCGACCAGGCCGTCCTCGCCGGTGGCGACGAGGTGCAGATCGGCAAGTTCCGCCTGGTCTTCCTGACCGGCCCGGGTCACGGGGGCCAGGGGGCACGGTGACGGCGGCCGGGCGGCCTGATCGGGATGCGTCGCAGCGCGATGGGTTGAGCATCGGGGCCGTGCTGGCACAGCTGCGCGGCGACTTTCCCGATGTCACCATCTCCAAGATCCGGTTCCTCGAGGCGGAGGGTCTGGTCCAGCCGGGCCGGACCCCGTCGGGGTACCGGCAGTTCGCTCCGGCGGACGTGGAGCGGTTGCGGTTCGTCCTGTCCGCCCAGCGGGATCACTACCTCCCGCTGAAGGTCATCAAGGAACAGCTGGACGCGGCGGATCAGGGCGCCGCGCCCTCGGCGGCGATGCCGCGGCTGCCGCGGAAACTCGTGTCACTCGACGCCCCCGGGGAGAACGGCGGACTGCCGTCCCCGGGGGACTTTGAGACCGACCGCGAGATCAGGCTGACCGAGGAAGATCTGCTCCGCCAGGCCGGAATCGACGCCGCCACCCTGGCTGAGCTGCGGCAATACGGTCTCGTCCGTCCAGGTGCGGCGGGGTTCTTCGACCCGGACGCGGTCCTCGTGGCGAAGACCGTGAAGGCGATGACCGAATTCGGTATAGAGCCGAGACATCTGCGTGCCTTCCGGGCCGCGGCGGACCGCGAGGTCGGCCTGCTGGAGCAGATCGTGACCCCGGTGTATCGGCATCGTGACGAGGACGCCCAGGCGAGGGGCGACGAGGTCGTCCGGGAGCTGGCCGCCTTGACCGTGGCGTTGCACACGCTCTTGGTGAAGGCCGGAATACGGGCTGTCACAGGCGGTTGAACGGCTTCGGGGACAGGGAGCCGTTGTGCGGCCACTTGTCAATGCCTGAATGTTCGGCACCCTATGCCGTACCGTGAGAGTTGGGTTTGCCACGGGCGAACCGAGAATGTCGGAGACAGCGAGCACAGCGCTCGGAAGACGGGTAGCGTCGGGACTACCGTCGCTTGGTCGTCGAGACAAGCGTTGCAGCCCGTGCGCACGAGAGGGAGGCGAAGCCCGATGAGCGAGATGCGCGTCGTCGGCGTGCGGGTGGAGCTACCCGCGAATCAGCCGATCTTGTTGCTGCGGGAAACCGAAGGCGAGCGTTACCTGCCGATCTGGATCGGCTCGGTCGAGGCCACCGCCATCGCCTTGGAGCAGCAGGGAGTCCGCCCGGCCCGTCCGCTCACCCATGACCTGCTCAAGGAGGTCATCGGAGCGTTGGGCCGTGAGCTGGAACAGGTCGTCATCACCGATCTGAAGGAAGGCACGTTCTTCGCGGAACTGGTCTTCGACGGGGACATCCGGGTTTCGGCGCGACCGAGCGATTCGGTGGCGCTGGCGCTGCGGGTGGGGGTGCCCATCCACGCCGTGGACGCGGTGCTGGAGGAAGCGGGCCTCATCATCCCCGACGAGCAGGAGGACGAGGTCGAGAAGTTCCGCGAGTTCCTCGACTCGGTCTCGCCGGAGGACTTCCGCGGCGCGGACACCTGAGCACATCCTGGGATTTCGCACGGAGGGGCGGCGCCGGTGGCGCCGCCCCTTCGTCGTACGTGGCGATTACAGGCGGTCGTGAGTGGCTGATTCGGGCGCACGAACGGCGAACTCGCGTGATTGGACGGACGACACGCGGCGGAGCCCGGGCCGCGATCGTGTCGTCCTTCCAATCACGCGTGTCGTCCACCGGATCACGCGTGTCGTCCGATCGGTCACGAGACCCGACCCACTCGGTACCGGTGACCCTTTAGCTCACTCGGCGAGGTTCTGCTGGGTGGCTGGGCTTGGCCGGGGGTTGGGGCAACCAAAATAGCCACCGTGGTTGTTGCGCACCTGGGGTTGGCGAACGGGTCCCCCGCGCACGGCGCGGGGGGGGGGTCCA
>NZ_JBHVKW010000129.1:0-21555 GCF_042797905.1 Amycolatopsis sp. NPDC057786 | reverse complement strand
CTCCCGGGAGGCTTACGCTCGATGTCGTGACGAAACATCCCTTGATCGCCCCGTCCATCCTTTCCGCCGACTTCGCCCGGCTCGCCGACGAAATCACCGCGGTGAAAGGAAAACCCGGCCGCGGCGCGGATTGGCTGCACGTGGACGTCATGGACGCGCACTTCGTGCCGAATCTGACCCTGGGATTACCGGTCGTACAGTCGATTCTGGCCACCACCGACATCCCGGTGGACTGCCATCTGATGATCGAGAAGCCGGACCGGTGGGCGATCGGCTACGCGGAAGCGGGTTCCTACAACGTCACGGTGCACGTCGAGGCCGCCGAAGACCCGGTCATGCTCGCGAAGAACCTGCGGGCCGCGGGCGCGAAAGCGGGATTGGCGATCAAACCGAACACGCCCTTGGAGCCCTACCTCGGCGTGCTCGAACACTACGACACCCTGCTGGTGATGTCCGTGGAGCCCGGCTTCGGCGGGCAGAAGTTCATCACCGAAGTACTCGACAAGGTGCGCAAGGCACGGACGATGGTGGACACCGGCCACCTGAACCTGGTGGTGGAGATCGACGGCGGCATCAACACCGACACGATCGAACAGGCGGCCGAGGCCGGGGTCGACTGCTTCGTCGCCGGTTCCGCCGTCTACGCGGCCAAGGACCCCGCGAGGGCCGTGGAAGGACTGCGCGGCCAGGTGGAAGCCCTTTCAGGGCGGGGCGCCTGACCGCTGATCAGGTGGGTCGCAAGTGCCGATTCGGGTGCCGGTGGGGGTAAGGCGAAGGTGGCTTTCGCAACGTCGGTTCGGGAGAGGGTGTCGGACACGCCACCTTTGCCATACCCCTCAAGAGAACACGAATCGCCACTCACGACCGGACACTCGGGGTACAGCCGGCTCCCGTCGGCGAGTCCGAACCGGCCACCGGCGAGGTGACCGATTCCGGAAGCGGGGTCTCGGAGTCCGGCCGGCACGCCGGCTCCGAGACCCGGCTTTCACACTCCGAGCATCCGCCGGAGATCCGGGGCATGGCGCCGCGAAACGGGAACCAGTTCAGGAGAACGGGAATCCGTGATCAGGAAGAGTTCTCCCTTGATACCGCGTTCCAGCTCGGCCACCCGGCGAAGGTTGACCAGATACCGCCGGTGCACCCGGCGGAACCCGTGCGGTGTCAGCATCCGCTCGACGTTGTCCAGGCCGCGGGTCGCGGCTTGGATCCGGCCTCGTTCCGTGGCCAGCCAGACGATGTTCCGGTCGGCTTCGGCGTAGCGGATCTCCGACGGGGCCAGCAGTACCAGCCGGTCCTTCCGCATCCCGATGACACAGCGAGGCAGTGAACCGATCACGTCGTCGGAACTTCCGTCGTAGGCTTCGCCTTCCTGCACACCGAACGCGCACAGCAGGCCCACCACGTGATTCGAGTCGACGACGGAACGCAGCGTCAAGGAGGTCGCTTCCTCGCCGGGGCACACCGGCAGACGCGCGTAGCCGCTCCACTGCGCACTTCCCTGTGCCTGTTTCTTGGCCCACCGCACCACGTCGGGAAGCCCTGGGATGTCCGGGGTCCAGCGCTCCGCCGGTTCGGTCGCCCCCGCCACGATGGGCGTTTCTCCGGTCAGCCCGAGCAATGCGACAGCCGATTCGTTCGCGGCGATGATGTTCCCGCCGCGGTCCATGGCCAGGAAAGAACCGCCGTCCTGGGGGCTTTCCTTGGTGAATTCGGCGATCACCTTGTCCGCTTCGTAGATCGCGCGCCGATAGATCTCCTGCTCGACGCACGCGACGGCTTTCGTCAGCCACGGCGGCACGAACTTGGACAGCGACGCGTTCCAGCGGGAGATGTTGATCGACGCGACCGGTGCGCCGGTCACGATGTCCCGGATCGAAACGCCCGCACACGCCCACTGATGAAAGGCTTCGCACCAGTGCTCCGGCCCCGTAACCGTCACCGGGCCGGACACTTCGAGCGAAGTCCCCATCCCGTTCGTGCCGGTACATTCCTCCGACCACGAGGACCACGGGGCGAGGTTGTGCAGCTCGGCTCGCCGCCGGGCGGAGGGATCGCCCCAGGCGCCGAGAACCCGTCCGTTCCCGTCCGTGACGGTGACGACTGCGCCGTCCTGTTCGACTTCCTGACCGGCCAACGCGCCGAGACCGCCGAGCGCGGTGAAGATCACGCCGTTGTCGGCCCGCTGGGCGTCGTCGCCTGTCGCTCCCGGCGCGACGTCGAGTCTCCGGTCCACTTCGTACCGATCCCTGCATCGGTACCACGACGCGAGGATTTCGGGGCGGACACCCGTCTCGATGTCCTCACCCGAGGCGAAGTTCTCCCACGCGCGGGCCACTTCTCTCGCCGAGGACGTGGTCACCAGCGAACCATCGGAGACGTGGTCACGTCTGCCGGGCCGACTTGATGCGATCACGAGCGGCGGCACTCTCCCGGTCATCGCGACCTCCTTGTCGCCCGCGCACCGGGGTTTCCTGGGACCTCCGGGCAGTGGCAGAGGAAACAAGGTAACCCGATGCGACACGAGATTTCAATACACATTCTCAGCGTTTGGAAACATTGTTGTAGAACCACCTGATCGGCGAGCTGCGACCAGCACGGGAGGTACCCAGCCGCCGAGCGTATGAACCCCTCCCACGGTTAACCGCAGGCAAATTATTGTCCAAAAGGGACGGGTCCGCGATTTACCGTCGACCGTCCGGGAATTCCCCGAATACACCGTCGTCTTGATCGAGTCACCTGCCCGAAGCGGAAACCGGAACTATCTTCACTTATTGCGAGGCAAGGCAGAAGGTGCCGCGCGGGTGGCTTTCGCGGCACAGGTCCGCCTTACTTCGCGCTAACTAGAGATACACGATTTCCGCGGCGCGGAAACGATTCGACCGCTGATGAGCCGACGGCCGCCGTTGGTCATCGCTTGACGACCGTTCGTAGGTCGTTCACCCGCACTCGTCCCGGGCCGCTTGCCCTCGAATCCGGCGAAAGTTTAGCTTCCGGCGTCGGGCAAGGGACGCGACCCGGCCCGATACGCGAGCAGTCATCGGCACCGGACGGGCGTCTGCCATCCGGGCAGGCACCAGACCAAAGGCGGTCTCAGATGGCACAGGTACGCCGGCCCGGGCAGGCCACGCACAGTCGCGGAGACTCGACTGTGCGTGAAGCGTGGGAACGGTTCGCGCGCGGTGAGGACGACCTCCGTGGCGTGCGGCCGGAGATCGCGATCTCCTGGAACCGGTGCCGTGACCAGTACGGGGTCGACCCGCGCCTCACCGAGGCCCCGGCGGCCGTCGCCGAGGTGGGGCACGCGCTGGAGCACGACGTCGTGATCGCCGAGCTCGGCTTCCGCGCCGCCTCGCTGGCGCACGAGGTCAACACCCTCGGTGGCATCGTGACCATCACCGACGCCTCCGGCCGGGTACTGGCCCAGTGGGGTGACCAGGCCACGCGCGCCGTCGCCGCCGAAGCCAACCTGGCGCCGTGGTTCTGCTGGGCCGAGGGCGCCACCGGGACGAACGGCATGGGGACCGCGCTGATGTCCTATGCCCCCGTCCTGATCCGCGGCGCTGAACACTGGTGCGAGGCCTTCCACGACTGGACCTGTGCCGGAGTGGCGGTACGGGACGTGGTGACCAGGAAGCCGGTCGCCGTGCTCAACATCTCGTGCTGGCGCGGCGAGCTCCCCGGGTCCGTGGGTACCTGGCTCGGCAACGCCGCCGCGAAGACCCAGCGCATCCTGCGTCAGCACGCCAAGGACGACGGCGCCGAATTGATCGCCGCCTTCAACCACAGCAGGGCCGGCTCGCGTGCTCCGCTCGCGGCCGTGGATCCCGCGGGCCGGGTCGTACTCGCGGACGACACCGCGGGGGTGCTGCTCGGTATCCCGGGCTCCACGCCGGCCCCCGATCCCGCGGTCCGCTGGAAGCCGGAACTGCCGGAGTTCATCCGGGCGGCCGAATACGCCGCCGCGCAGGCGACCCGCCATCCCGGCTGGGCCGGTTCGACACAGATCCGCACCCGGCTCGCCAACGACCCGACGTCGATCAGCTTCCGGCCGGTGTTCCTGTCCGGGCACCTGATCGGCAACATCGTCGCGTTCGGCGTGTCCGAAGGGGATCCGGTGCAGCGGACGGTCGAGGACTCCCCTCTTCGCGCACAGCCGCATCGGATGGTCGCGACGCGGGAGAACCGCATGGTCCTGCTGAGGCTCCCCGAGGTCTCCTTCGCACAGTCGGACGGCAACGACGTGTGGCTGTCCACCGACCAAGGGCTGTTGCGCTCCGCCTCGCCGGGCCTCGACCGGCTCGAAACCGAACTGAGCGATTCCGGATTCCTCCGGGTGCACCGCCAGTACGTGGTGAACCTCAGCCGGATCCGGGAGGTCGAACGGCGCTACAAGGGCGAACTGTTCCTGGTCATGGACGACCGGGAACAGACCATGGTGCCGGTTTCCCGGCGGAACGCGCCGATGGTGCGCCGGGCACTGGAGATCTGACCGGCGCGACCCGGGTCAGCCCCGGTACCGGTGTACGTCGCAGACGCAGTACATGAGACGGCACTCGAAGCACTCGGGCTTGTCGACGCACGTGATACAGCGCCCGCAATGCACCGGCTCGGTGTGCCGCGCGACGTCGTCCGGTCCGTAACGCTCCCCGCAGTACAGGCACGGCAACCGTTCCTGGTTGGCCTGGTTCATCGTTCCACCTCCGTCGGCCGAAACACCGAAACGGTGGCCGGGCCGCCGGAGCGACCCGGCCACCGGCCGGTACCTCAGTGAAGATCCCCTGTCACAGGGAGAAAACGATCAACGCGGCGCCGTGCCCCTGACCGGACAGGCCGGGGACGATGCCTTCGAGCCAGCCACCCCAGCCGACCGGCACCGCGACGTGCTGCTTGCCGTCGACGGTGAAGGTGCTCGGGCTGCTGTGGTGACCGCTGCCGCACTGGAAGCTCCAGAGCTTCTCACCCGTCTCCGAATTCAGTGCCAGGAACTCACCCGAAGGCGTGCCGGCGAACACCACGTTCCCCGCGGTGCTGAGGGTCGACGCGGCCATCGGCATGTTGTTGAGCCGGTGGCGCCATTTCTCCTCACCGTGGGAGTCGAACGCGCTGACCGACCCGGCCATGTTGTCGATGTCGACTTCGACGGCGGCTCCCCAGTAGGGCATGCCCTCCTTGAACTCGCGACGACGCCGGGTGGCGGTGGCGCCCACGTCGGCGACCGGGACGTAGAACAGGTCGAGGTCTGGGTTGTACGACGCGTGCGTCCATTCCTTCGCCCCGGCGGGGCCGGGGAAGAAGTGGCAGGGTTCGCCTTCCTTGTCCGGGTACTTCCGCGGGGTCACCTTGCCGTCGCGGGTGATGACGCCCCAGTCGATCCGGTCGACGAACGGCGTGACGTGCTGCAGTTCGCCGTTGGTGCGGTCGAGTACGAACATGTACCCGTTCTTGTCGAAGTGGGCCAGCAGCTTCTTGCCGTCCCGCTCGAACAGGGTCATCTCCATGGTGGAGTCGTAGTCCCACAGGTCGTGCGGGGTGAACTGGTAGTGCCACTTGATCTCGCCGGTGTCGACGTCCAGCGCGACCACGCTGTCGGTGTAGAGGTTGTCCCCTTCACGGACCTCTCCGTCGAAGTCGGGAGCCGGGTTCCCGGTGCCCGCGTAGTAGAGGTTCAGCTCCGGGTCGTAGGTTCCGGTGACCCAGTGGTTCGCCCCGCCGCGTTGCCATGCCTCGCCGTCGGCGGGCCAGGTCTCCGAGCCTGGCTCACCCGGCTTAGGCACGGTGTAGGTGCGCCAGCGCTGTTCGCCGGTCTCCAGGTCCCAGGCGTCGATGTGCCCGCGGACGCCGTACTCGCCGCCGGCGGAACCGGTGATAAGAAAGTCCTTGATGACAAGTGGAGCGATCGAAGCGCTCTCGCCCGCCCGCACGTCACCGATGGTCTTCTGCCAGATCTTCCGGCCGTTGGTGGCGTCGAGCGCGACCAACTGGGCGTTCTGGGTCACCATGTAGACTTTGCCGTTGGCCACCGCGCACCCGCGGTTGACGTTGGCGCAGCACAGCGTGACGTCGATGGGGATGGCGTGCTTATAGCGCCAAAGCTGCTCGCCGGTCTTCGCGTCGAGCGCCCAGAGCCAGCCGTCCCAGCCGGTGACGAACATGACACCGTCGACCACCAGCGGGCAGGCCTCGAAGGCGTAGGTCGAGGTGGAGGCGATCATGCCGGTCGCGCTCGCCTGGAAGATCCAGGCGACCTTCAGGTTCTTGACGTTGTCGGCGTTGATCTCGTCGAGCAGGCTGTGCCGCTTGCCGTCGTAGTCGCCGTAGTAGGTGATCCAGTTGTGCGATTCGCTGCGCGCCTGGAGGATGCGCTCGTAGTTGATACCGCGCGTCACGTCCGGCGCACTGTGCGGCAGGTTGGAAAGCTGACTGTGGTTGAACGCCTTCCCGGCGTCGACATACTCGAGAGTCATGGTGATTCCTGCCTTTCTACGGCCGCGGCTGGGCGGGTCGGTCGAGCTTGGCTTCCGGCGGGACTTCGCCGGTCACGACGATGGCAGCGGTCAAGCCCCGGCCCTCGTCGTTACCCGCGGGCGAGCCGTACCAGTAGCAGCCTGGGCCGTCGAGTTCGAGCGTCGCGGTGCCCTTGGAGTGGTTCAGCAGGCCGATGAACTGCTTGTCGCCGTTGCTGGGCAGCAGGCAGGCGTGGGTGTTCTTGTCGTCGTTGATGATCGTCAGCTCGAGAATTCCGCCGTGCGGCAGGATCAGGACCCCCGGCTCCCACGTCATCGCGTCCTCAGGGATCCGGATGGTCGCTTCCATCGTCCCGTCGGCACGCTCGGTCGCCTTGGCGATGCTTCCGGATCCGAGCACGGCACCGATGGTGGCCCTGTTCTGTCCGCCGATCTCGGCCAGGAGATCTTCTCGTTCCTGGGCAATCGTCATCGGACTTCACCTCCTCGTCAGCAGGAAATGCTTATTTCGACAGATTCACTGAAATATCGCCTACACGAAATCGACGTTCGTATCCGGCGCTTGACCTCTGTAACGAGTTCGAACCCTACCCCTGGAAATGCCATTCCGATATCCGTCGCCACCGACCGTCCCGGCTCCGCCGTTCGCAAGACGGTAGGTACCGTTCGTGCCCTTTCGCGCCGGAAAACCCTTGTCATGAAACACTTTCAACGACTCCCTTGCGGATCGAAACGGCCGAGTTCCATGACCTTCACCCAGGCCGCGACGAAGTCCCGGACGAACTTCTCGCCCGCGTCCTCGCTCGCGTAGACCTCCGAAAGCGCCCGCAATTCGGAGTTCGATCCGAAAATGAGATCGACCCGGCTCGCGGTCCACTTCACCTCACCGTCGATTCGGTCACGGCCTTCGTAGATCGCCGTCCAAACCTCCTGGTGCCGCCTCGGAACCCACTCCGTCCTCATATCCAGCAGATTGACGAAGAAGTCGTTCGTCAGCACCCCCGGCGACGAGGTCAGCACCCCCATCGAGGAACCTCGGCAGGTGGCACCGAGCACCCGGAGCCCGCCGATCAGCACGGTCATCTCGGGCGGGGTCAAGGTCAGCAGATTCGCCCGGTCGATCAGCAGATGTTCCGGCGCCGCCCAAAAACCGTCACCCAGGTAGTTCCGGAAGCCGTCCGCCTTGGGCCGCAACGCTTCGAACGACTCGACGTCGGTCCATTCCTGGGTCGTGTCGGTACGCCAGGGCCGGAACGGCACCTCGATCTCGTGACCACCGGCCGCGGCGGCGTGCTCCACCGCTGCACAACCGCCGAGCACGATCAGGTCGGCCAGCGAGATTCGCTTGCTTCCCCGTTGGGGTTCGTTGAAGCGCCGCTGGATCGCCTCCAACTCGGACAGCACGACAGCCAGCCGCTCGGGCTCGTTGACCTGCCAGCCGCGCTGCGGTTCGAGCCGGATCCGCGCCCCGTTCGCGCCGCCGCGTTTGTCGCTGTCGCGGTACGTCGAAGCCGACGCCCACGCCGTCTTCACGAGCTGCGCCACCGTCAGGCCGGAGCCGAGGATCTCCCGTTTGAGGACGGCGATGTCGCCGTCGTCCACCGGTTCGTGGTCCATCTCCGGAACCGGGTCCTGCCAGATCAGCCGTTCGGCCGGGACGAGCGGCCCCAGATAACGCCGGCGCGGGCCCATGTCGATGTGGGTCAGCTTGAACCACGCCCGCGCGAAGGCGTCCTCGAACTGATCCGGGTGCTCCAGGAAACGCCGCGAGATCGTTTCGTAGACTGGATCCTCCTGCAACGAGAGGTCCGTGGTGAGCATGACCGGGTGGTGTTTGGTGTCCGGGTCGAACGGGTCCGGCACGGTGCCCTCGCCTTGGCCGTCGCTCGGGATCCATTGCCACAGACCGGCCGGGCTGAGCTCGACGTCCCACTTGTACTCGAACAACGTCTCGAAGAACGTGTGGTCCCAGTGGACTGGCGTGCGCGTCCACATCCCTTCCAGGCCACTGGTGACCGTGTCCGCCCCGACGCCGCTGCGGCATCCGCCCATCCAGCCCAGCCCCTGATCGGTGAGCGGTGCGGCCTCGGGCTCGGGGCCACCGGTCACGTTCGGGTCGGCCGGGCCGTGCGTCTTGCCGAAGGTGTGCCCGCCCGCGATGAGCGCCACCGTTTCCTCGTCGTTCAGGCCCATCCGCTTGAAGGTCGCCCGGATGTCGCGGGCCGCGAGCACCGGGTCGGGATTGGTGGCCGGGCCCTGCGGATCGACGTAGATCAGCCCCATCTCGGCGGCCGCCAGCGGCTCGTCGAGCTCGCGCAGGCCGCTGTGGCGTTCGTCGGCGAGCCACTTGCGTTCCGGACCCCAGTACAGCTCGTCGGCTTCGCAGACCTCGGCCCGGCCGCCGCCGAACCCGAAAGTCTTGAACCCCATGGATTCCAAGGCCCGGTTGCCGGCGAAAACCATCAGGTCGGCCCAGGAGATCTTGCGTCCGTACTTCTTCTTCACCGGCCACAACAACCGGCGGGCCTTGTCCAGATTGCGGTTGTCCGGCCAGCTGTTCAACGGGGCGAAGCGTTGCATTCCCGCGCTCGCACCACCTCGGCCGTCGGTGGCGCGGTAGGTGCCCGCGGCGTGCCAGGCCATGCGCAGCACGAGCGGACCGTAGTGCCCGAAGTCGGCAGGCCACCAGTCCTGCGACGTCGTCAGCACTTCGTCGATGTCACGCGCCAGTTCGCCGAGATCCAGCGTCTTGAACTGCTCGGCGTAGTCGAAGTCCGCGAACAACGGGTCGTCCGCGGGGCGACGGCGCAAGGCCGTCAAGTCGACCCGGTCCGGCCACCAATCGGTAGCGTCACCGCCGGCCGCCGGATGATTTCGCCGCCGGGACTGCTTGGTCTCGCCCAGGACCTTGTCGTAGGTCCGGTAGACGTGGGTATCGGGATTCTCGGGCATCGTCGCCTCCCCAAGTGCCATCGCCGCCTAGGACGTAACCTCTCAGCCGAAGACCAGTGGCAGCAGGATCGCGGCACTGAGCAAGGAGATCCCGCTGAACAGATCGGACCGGATCCGGACGACCTTGGCGGCCATCCTCCCGACGTACAGACCGGCGAACGACATGACCACCGTCATGGCGCCGAACGTCAGCATCGGGCCCACGAGGGAGAAACCGGCGATCCCCAGCCCGGCGCCCGCGACGAAATTGTCGATACTCAGCGAAAACGGCATGCCGAACAGGGTCACCCACGGATGATCCATGTCTTCCGGCTCCGGATTACGGATCGCCCCGACGATGAAGTACACGCCGTACAACCCCAGCGCCGCCGCACCGATGTACTCCGCCCAATCCCCGAGGAAATCACCGAGGTAGCTACCGAGAAATCCCCCCAGGAGCGGGCCCAGCGCGTCCCATATCCCGAAGATGAGGGCGACCTGCAAGGCACGCCGCCAGCCGAATGGAATCGTCCCGATGGCGATCGCCGAGCGGAAGTTGTCGAGACTGAGCCCGAAGGCGAGCGCGAGCAGCGGCAGGAATTCAAGAGACATCTGAACCACCTCGAAAGCGCATACAGGGTGACCGAGGAGAGCGGGTTGAAAAAAGGCGTGACGCAAGGCCCCGTGAGATCGCGGTTTCCGATCCGGGGCCTTGCGTCAACGCCGACGTAGTCGAAACGAGGCTTTCGGGTACCTGCCGCGACTACGGGAAAACGAACAGCACGGGCCCGGTGGCCCGGCTGTCAGCCACGGTAGAAGTAGCCGGTGGCCTCAGCGCACACCTCGACGACGGTGTACTCCGGAGTTTCCCACTTCATATTTCCTCCTCGCTGTCGACAACGCCCGGCGACGGGGCGAACCGGGCTTACGTGATCCGCGTAAACTCGAGGACCAACTCACGAAATTTCGCGGCTATGAAAGAGCATCCTCGATTTAACGAAGCCGGGGCAACCGACCTTGAACCACTGGGTGGCAACCGGTGCCGAACGGCGTCCTGGAGCCCACGAACGGGATGGGCGGGTGGACGGACGGCCGCGGCACCGCACCTGCCCCAGCCAGGGAGGACAGCTCCCGCTAAGGGGAAGTGGGCCCGCCCAGGCCGGGGGCGCCCAGGGCCCATAAGAACCTCACCGTGCCCTATAAGGCTTTTCGATGGCGATCAGCCGATTTGCGATCCGCCGATCCGCGAATCCGGGATTAAACTGCCGACGTGCGAATCTACCTTGGCTCCGATCACGCCGGACTCGAACTCAAGAACCACTTCGTCGAAAGGCTATCCGCCCTCGGCCACGAAACGATCGATGTCGGCCCTGCGGTCTACGACGCGAACGACGACTATCCGCCGTTCTGTGTCGAGGCGGCGCGGCGCGTCGTGGCCGACGAAGGCAGCCTCGGTATCGTCATCGGCGGTTCCGGGAACGGGGAACAGATCGCCGCGAACAAGGTACCCGGCGCACGCGCCGCGCTGACCTGGAACGTGGACACCGCCAAACTCGCCCGACAGCACAACAACGCGCTGCTGGCCGGTATCGGCGCCCGGATGCACACGCTCGAAGAAGCCGAACACATCGTGGACGCGTTTCTCGCCACCGAATTCGAGGGCGGACGGCACCAGCGCAGGATCGATCTGCTGTCCGACTACGAGCGCACCGGCGAAGCGCCCTCCCTGCCGGGAAAATGACCGGATCGTCGTGGGTGGCGTGTCCGTAAAGGCCACGCCCCTTGCAGCAGCGGTCACATCGGTCTCGTGACTGGATGGACGACACCCGTGTTCAAGCTGACGACTCGCGACGGAACCCCGGCCGCGGCCGTGTCGTCCATCCGGTCACGCGTGTCGTCCGTCTGATCACACGTGTCGTCCGGTCAGTCACGGGACGAGCCCGAGCTGTCGTTCGATCTTCTCCCAGAGGCCGTCATCGTCGGAGACCGCGCCGCCCGCGTCACGGACGGCCCACGCCGTGGTGACGACGGACCGCAGCAATTCGTCGTTGCCGCCCGCGTTCGGCATGCGGGACAAGGCATCCAACGCAAGCTCGGAGGCGGAGGCGCCGGCTCGCAGGGGCCTTCCGGGAGCGAGCAGCCCGCTCAAGTCGGCGGCGACGTAGGTCGGCCGCGCGGACGGCTCAGCGAAGGCCAGATCGCGGAGGCGGGAGGCGCCGCTCAGGACGAAGAGCGAGTCGAGGCCGGCCGAGTTGGCGCCCTCGATGTCGGTGCCGAGCAGGTCCCCGCACACCAGGGTCTCGGACTGAGCGGTACCGAGCCGGATGCGCGCCAGGTCGAACAGGGCCGCCCGCGGTTTGCCGACCACGTAAGGGGAAGCGCTGGTGGCGGTCCGTACCAAGGCGACCAGTGCCCCGTTGCCCGGCGCCCGCCCGTACAGTGTAGGCAACGTGAGGTCGACGTTCGTGGCCACCCAGGTGGCTCCCGCGTCGGCGAGCCTGCCCACCGCCGCCAGTTCGCGCCAGGTGACGTCGGTTCCGAGCCCCTGGACGACGGCCTCGACCGGCGTGCGGTCCAGATCCGCGACGCGGACCGGGATCAGCCCGGCCTCGGTGAGAGCGTGGGCGACACCCGGGCCTCCCACCGCGAACACCGGCGTTCCCCGCCCAAGACGCTCCGCCAGGTATGCCGCGGCCGCCTGCGAACTGGTGACCACCGACCAGCCCTGCGGGGCGACTCCCAGCCCGCGGAGATGGTCGCTCACGTCCTCGGGCGGGCGAGACGCGTTGTTGGTCGCGAAAACGACCGGGATGCTCCCCGCCGTCACGCGGTTCAGGGTCTCCACCGCGTGGGGAACGGCCGAGGGACCGCGGTAGACCACGCCGTCGAGGTCGCAGATCAGCCCGCGGTACCGCGTGATGAGCGGATCACCCGTCATGCCGTCCGGCGCCCCTTCTGCTGGCGCCTGCCGGTGTGCGGGCGTTCGGACTTCACCATCCGCACCGTCTCCGGCTTCGAAGACATCACCAGGGAATGGGTGGTGACGCGGCCGGAGTGGTACTGGACGCCTCGCAACAACTCGCTCCCGGTCACTCCCGTGGCACAGAAGTGGATGTTCTCCCCACCCACGAGGTCCTCGGTGTGGAGGACCTTCCCTTCCGGCAGCCGGACCTGCAGTGCGCCACCGGAACAGGTCAGGGCGGCCGCGGCGAGGACCCCTTCGGCCGCTCGCCCGGCGCCCAGCAGGATGTCCACCGGGCTCTCGGGACGTGCCACCGCGATCGCGCCGGAGACGTCACCGCCTTCCAGCAGATGGACCCGCGCGCCCGCGTCGCGGATTTCGTGCACGAGATGCCGGTGCCGCGGCCGGTTGAGCACGGCGACGACGACGTCGGACACGCGGATGTCCTTGGCCTTGGCGACCGCTCGCAGGTTCTCCGCCACCGGGCGGCGGATGTCGACGACGTCGACGCAGTCGGGGCCGACGGCCAGCTTCTCCATCGAGGCGACCGGCGAGGGGTCGAACAACGCACCGCGTTCGGCCACCGCGATCGCCGACAGGGAGTACGGCACGTCCTTGACCGGCGAGAGCGCGCCGTCGCCCGCGGTGATGGCGACGTCGCACGCCGGGCCGTCCCCGCTCCCGATGTCCTCACCGGTGACCATGACCGGTGTAGCCACCACGACGCCGCGCATCCGCACCGACCCGAGGAGTTCGCGCATCGCGTGGGTGGCGGCCGTCTTGGCGCTGTCGTCCTCCCCGAGCCCGACCCATCCGCCCGCCGCGATCGCGGCCGCCTCGGTGACGCGCACGAGTTCGAGCGCGAGAGCCTGACCGGAGCCCTCTGTCGCGATCCCCGGATGACCGGTGATGTCCCATTCGTGAGTTTTCATCGTTCTCAATCCACTCGGCCGGGCAAGGAAACAGCACTGCGGGCGACCGGCCCGGCTGTCCGCGTAACCGGACCGGTCGCCTTCAAGCGGTCGCGAACGCTTTAGCGGGCGGCGGCGTTCGCGACCGCTCGTTCGGAGAGCGCGTTCTGGGCGGCGACGCGGTTGCCCTCGTCGCCCCGCCATGCCTCCAGTGCAGGCCCGACGAGCGCCCGTCCGAACGAATAGGTGAGCTCCCAGGGAAGCGGGTCGAGTTTCTGCATCGCCCCGAGGTGCCGCGTCGCCACCTCCGGGCTCTGCCCACCGGAAAGGAACGCGATCCCCGGCACGGACGACGGCACGGTTTCCCGCAGCGTCTCCACCGTCGCCTTGGCGACCTCGGCCACCGTGGGCTGCTCCGGGCTACCGGTCCCGGCGACCACCATGTTCGGCTTGAGGACGATGCCGTCGAGCTGCACCCGCATCAGATCGAGTTCCTCGAACAACGACTCCAGTACGGCGGTCGTCACCTGACGACAGCGCTCCAGCGAGTGGTCCCCGTCCATCAGGACCTCGGGCTCGACGATCGGGACCAGGCCGCCCTCCTGGCAGAGACCGGCGTACCGCGCCAGGGCGTGCACGTTCGCCCGCACCGCACGGGCCGAGGGCTCGTCTTCGCCGATCGTGATCACCGCCCGCCACTTGGCGAACGTCGCGCCGAGCCGCACGTAGTCGGACACTCGCTCACGCAGGCCGTCGAGGCCTTCGGTGATCTTCTCCTCCGGCGACCCCGCCAGCGGCTTCGCTCCCGTGTCGACCTTGATCCCGGTGAGAATCCCGATGTCGTCGAGGAATCGCGGGAACGTGCGCCCGTCGGTCACCTTCTGGTGGAACGTCTCGTCCGCGAGGATGATCCCGCTGACGGACTCCGAGAGCCGAGGCGTCGTGACGATCAGTTCCCGGTACACCCGGCGGTTTTCCGCGGTCGCTTCGACGCCCACCTTCTCCAGCCTGGCGGACATCGTCCCGATGCTCTCGTCGGCGGCGAGGATACCGCGCCTGCCGGAGACCATCGTGCGCGCGATCTTGTTCAGGGCTGACATCTACTGTTGCTCCTCCTGTATCGGACACCGGATGGTGTGACATTTCGGCGAGAGGCTTGATTCAGGTCATTAATCCGTGTCCGTCGACCGCCAAGCTGGGCTCTCGCGAGTGCTTTCGCTTCCGCCAGTCGACCGTCCGCGGTTTCTGCCCCGGCACGACGACCTGCGGCAACGGGCTGCCCTTGGACACCGCGATCTCCAGCAGTTCCTTCGCGTGGTCCGGGAGACCGCGGCGTTCGCTCCAAGTCGCGTAAATGGGTTTGGCCGGCATCTCCTGGTCGACGGTCACCAGATGCAGCCGTCCTTCCGCGAGTTCGGACCGCACGGTGGAGACGTTCAGCACGGTCACCCGCCTGCTGTTCGCGACCGCCTGCTTGATCGCGCCGCTGGAGGGGAATTCGACGTAGCCGCGCGGGGCACGTGCGGTTCCCAGCAGTTCGTCGGTGAATTCGCGCAGCCCCGAGCCGCGTTCGCGCAGCACGAGCGGAGCGGCCGCCAGCTCTGACACCGTCAAGGGGCTGTGCCTCGCCGCCCACGGATGCCTCGAACCGACCACCACGGCCAGCTTGTCGTCGCAGATGTACCGGGTCATTAGGTCCTCGCGGGACTGTTCCCGCCCTTGCCCTCCGGCATGGCACCAGCCGTCGATGAACGCGAGATCGACGTGGCTCGCGCGGATCAGCCGGTGCAGTGTCTCCACGCTGCCCGTCTGGACTTCGACGCGTGCCTCCCCGAACGAGAAACCCGAGCGGTTCAGCCATTCGGGGATCAAGTGCTCGGAAACCGCCGGGCTGCCCGCGATCCGGAGCCGTTTCGCTTCGGAAGACCTCGCTCCGGAACCGAATTCGAGCAGCTCTCTCGCCGCCTGCATGACATTGCGGGCGTACTTCGCCAGCATCTCCCCGTCTTCGGTGAGTTTCGAACCGGCGGGAGAGCGCTCCAGCAGCTTGAGTCCGAGGCGCCGTTCCATCGCGCTGATCCGGATACTGGCGGCGGGCTGGGAAAGGCTGTGCGCTTGCGCGGCTTTTCCTACGCTCCCGTGGCTTTCCACCGAGAGCAGCAGATCGAGGTCTGCGAGCTGAGGCATCTTTGACGGAAGAACCACGGTTTCACCTCTCACTCCGGACTTCGTCGCGTTGTCGCGTGTGGTCACCACGTTCGGTTCGCACGGGACGCCGGGAAAGTGCTGGCCGCCACCGGCGCCCCGTGCTGTGGGACGAGCCTGCGGGGAGCGGAATGCGTGGTCAATCCGTCCGGCACGAACGCCCGGCACCCGAGCACGAACGGTGTGCACCAGGCCACTTACGGGCCGAAGAGGCAGCCGAGACGGCTGTAAACGGGCTCACTCTCCCTTTCGTGACAGCGAAGACCCCATTCGTTCACGGTTCGCCGCCGTTCGTTCTCCGGGATCGCCGTCAGAGTGCCGCGTCACACGCTCTCGCGGCTCGGATGAGAAGGAGTTCGGCCCGCTCCTCCCGGACCGCCTTCAGTACGTTTTCCGAAAGCAGCCCGCATCCCAGCAACTCATCGATTTCCGTAAGCACTCGGTGCTCGTCGTCGGTGAATCGTGGGTAGAGCGCGCGGGCGAACGCGACCACGAACTCAGGCCTGGCGTTGTCCGCCATACCCTCCAGCGTCCGCCGGTAACGGTCCACGTACCGGGTCAGCAGCTTCTCCTGCCCGGGCTCCCGCAACCCCGCCATGACGGCCTTCTTTTCCGCGAGAGAAAGGGCGTCGCCCGACAACCTCGCCCACGCCTCGTCCTTCGCCGCGACGGTGGGGCGCACAGCTTCCACCATCAAGGCGTTCCGGTGGCCACTGTCCCCCGGATCGGCTCCCCTCGCGACGTCCAGCAGCCCGCCGACGTCGCAGCCGGTCGCCGCGAGGCGGAACAGGCTCCGCCACCGGAGGTCCCGGTCCACTTCCAGTCCGGCCCAGGGAGACCGTCCGCACACGATCTCCTTCAGCAGGCCGTGGCCGTCGGCCGGCGCGATCCCCACGAGGACACGGGCGAACACCAGTTGCCGATCTCCGCCCGGCGCGGCGCCCGCCAGCTGCTCGCGGACGCGACGCGCCAGGACTTCGAGCGCCCGGCGCCGATCGGCGGGGTCACCGTAGACCCGCACCGCCTGCACGGCACGCTCCAGAAGCGCCTCCAGGACGCCGTCGTCGTTCTCACCTACGCCGTGGGTGAGAACGGCCGTCGCGTAGCTTCGTGCGGGCAATCGCGCGTCGAGCACGTCGTCCCACAATGCTCCCCACACGACCGCTCGCGCCCGCCTTTCGTCCAAAGTGGACAGAGCACGCAAGGCCGTCCGGCGGGATCGCGGATCCAGCCTGACCTTGACATGGCATACCGCGTCGTCATTGGGCACCAGCAGGTCAGGGCCGCCGAATACGCCGAGTCCCTCTTCGGGCCCGCCGGGGGTGAGCACGACGGGCGCGCGCCGCCGCAGCACCAGCTTGCCGTCGTGGTCGTCGAAGGCGGCGACGCGGAGATTCAGGTGACGCGGCCGGACGCCCGGATCGGGAAGCTGGACCAGCCGGTCACCGGCCGCGAGGCGGGACACCTCGACCGTGTTGACACCCGGGTGCAGCAGCCATTCGTCCACCCAGCGATCCAGATCCTCGTCCGACACCTGTCGCAGCGCAGCCACGAAGTCGTCGAGGGAGGCGTTTCCCCACGCGTGTGCCCGCAGGTACGTCCGCACCCCGGCGATGAACGTCTCCCACCCGAGGCGCCCGGCGAGGTCGCGCAGGACCGCGGCGCCTCGTTTGTAGACGATCGGGCCGAAGTTCACCCGCGCGGCGTCGGTGTCGGCGGTTTCGACCCGGATCGCGTGACTGGTGGGCAGCCGGTCGGCGTGCCGGGCCACCGGCAGGGCGTGATGCGCGTACGCGGTCCAGCCTTCCCCGTACCACGTCGCGTCGCGCTGCGCGACGATCGACATAAGCTCCGCGAACGCCTCGTTCAGCCACAGGTCGTCCCACCAGCGCAGGGTCACGTAGTCGCCGAACCACATGTGCGCCATCTCGTGCAGCAGCACCTCGGCCCGCCGCCGCCGGTTGTCGCCGGTGACCCGGTGCCGGAACAGGAACCGCTCGTTGAGCGTGACGCAGCCAGGGTGTTCCATTCCCCCGAACGCGTATTCGGGCGCGAAGACGTGGTCGTACTTGGTGAACGGGTACGGCAGGTCGAACAACTCACGGTAGAAGTCGAGGCCGCGGCCGATCACGTCGAGCAACTCGAGCGCGTCCACGGTGAGTTCTTCGAAGAGCGAATCCCGCGCGTACAGTGCCAGCGGCACTCCGCGATGGTAGGAACTCAGCCGGCGGAACGGGCCGGAGGCGAAGGCCACCAGATACGGCGGCAGCGGTGGCGTGGGTTCGAACCGCCACACCCTCCGCCTTCCGGCCGAGAGCTGCCGCAGCTCGACGGGGTCGGTGTTGCCGACCACCACGGCCTCGTCGCAGGCAGTGACGGTCAATTCGACCGTGGCTTTCAGATCGGGCTGGTCGAAACAGGCGAACACCTTGTGCGCCGCGAAAGGCTGGAATTTGGTGTGCAGGTAGACGTGGCCGTCGAGCGGGTCGCGGAACCGGTGCAGCCCCTCGCCGGTCCGCGAGTACGGCGCGGTACCGGCCACTCTGACCGTGTTCGCGCCGGGCCGCACCTCCAGCCGGACGCGCGTTCCGTCGTGCGCGTCCGGCCCCAGCGCACGGCCATTGCACTCGACCGACTCGACCGCTCCCGCGAAGTCGAGGAAGACGGGCCGGCTCCCGGTCCGGGCCTGGAAGCGGGCCACCGTGGTCGTCGCGAACTCCCGCTCCCCCAGTGTCACATCGAGGTCCACTGTGTACTGGACACCGAAGATCGCGGCAGACCGCGCCGCGGCTTCGTCCCGTGTCAGGGAGCTTCCGGCCGCGGCACGACCTCCGGAGGACACGCGGTCATCGCTTTCGTGCCGAGACGGTCGGCCGTCGGTAGACGAGCTGCTCGCGGATCACCTCGCCGTTCGCCGCGGCGTCCCCCTGGTTGGCACGGACGAGGGCCGACTCGACCAGGTGGTGGTCCGGAGAGTGCTGGCACACCGGGTCGGTGCGGCCCGCGTCCCCGGTCAGTGCGAACGCCTGGCATCGGCAGCCGCCGAAATCCAGCTCCTTGCGAGGGCAGCCGCGGCAGGGATCGGGCATCCACTCCGTACCCCGGTACGCCTCGAACGCGGCGGACTTCGACCAGATCCACTCGAGGTCGTGGTCGCGGACGGAGGAGAACTCCAACGTCTTGATCTCCGCGGCGACGGGGCACGGATAGACCACGCCGTCCGGCGCGACGGTCAGCGCGTTCTGCGCCCAGCCGCCCATGCACGGCTTCGGGTAGGGCTCGTAGTAGTCCGGCAGGATCCAGAGCATTTCCATCTGCCCGGCCAGCTCGGCCTTCCGGCGTTCGTAGACGCCGACGGCCTCGTCCAGCTGGGACTTGCTCGGCATCAGCAGCTCGCGGTTGCGCAGAGCCCAGCCGTAGTACTGGCTGTTGGCGAGTTCCAGCCGCTCGGCGCCCCATTTCACGCAGACGTCGATGATCGCGTCCAGCCGGTGCAGGTTCAGCCGGTGCAGGACCACGTTCATGTTCAACGGCAGCCCGGCGTCGCGGATGATGCCCGCGGCCGCTTCCTTCTTGTCGAACCGTTTGCTCGCCGCGACCAGGTCCGTCGACTCGGCGGCGTCCCCCTGGATACTCAGCTGGGCGCTGTTGAGGCCCGCCGAAACGAGCGATTCCGCCCGCCCCTCGGTCAACCCGAGACCGCTGGTGATCAGGTTCGTGTACAGACCGCGACGGCGGCACTCGGCGACCATCGTCTCCAGATCGCCGCGGACGAGGGGTTCGCCTCCCGAAAAGTGGACCTGTACGACGCCGAGCCCGGCCGCCTCGCCGATCACCCGCACCCACTCGTCGGTCCCGAGCTCGTCCTCCCGCTCGCGCAGTTCCAACGGATTCGAACAGTAGACGCAGTGCAACGGGCACCGGTGCGTGACTTCGGCAAGCAGGCCGTACGGCTGTGGGGTGCCGTTCATGTGACCACCACCCAGCCCCGTCCGCTCGCGTCACGGAGGAACGTCATCACGTCGTTCACCAGATCGGTCGCCTCGAACTCCTGCTCGAGCTGCTCGACCAGCTGCCGCACGGTCCGGCTGCCGTCGCACAGGCCGAGGATCGCCGCCCCGGACTTGTTCAGGAGCACGACACGCTCCGGCAACAGGAGAAGCTCCACGCCGCGGACACTGTCGTGCTTGAGCATCGCCTTCGTCGCCAGCCGGGGAGTGGCCGCCAGATCGCTGTCGTCCATCACGAACCCTTGCCGTACGCGAACTGCACGGCGTCCAACAGGCACCACAAGACATCGCATTTGAACTCCAGAGCCCGGGCGCACGCGTCCTGCTGCTCCCTGGACTTGGCGTTCTCCAGCACCAGTTCGAGCAGATGTGCGATGTCCTTGGGCTGCTGGGTCAGCCGCGCCCGGAAGTATTCCAGGCCTTCCTCGGCGATCCACGGGTAGTGCTGCCGGACGTCGGTGATCCGCCTGCTGAGCAGATCCGGCGCGAACAGTTCCGTCAGCGCCGACGCCACGGACTCCAGCCACGGCTTCCGGCGGCAGAAGTCCACATAGGCATCGACCGCGAACCGCACTCCGGGCAGCACCGTGTCGACGTCGAACAGTTCTTCGCGGCTCAGACCGACGGCTTCGCCGAGGCGCACCCATTTCTCGATGCCGCCTTCGGTTCCTTCTCGCCCGTCGTGATCGATGATGCGCTGAATCCACCGGCGGCGGTCCGCACTGCCGGGCAGCTTGGTGAGAATGAACGCGTCCTTCACGGGCAAGTTCATCTGGTAATAGAAGCGATTGCGCACCCAGCCACGGAACTCTTCCTCGGTCAGCGATCCCGAGTGCATCCGTTCGTTGAACGGGTGCAGATGGTGGTACCGCTTCTCCCCGATCGACCGCAGCCGTGCTTCGAACTCCTCCGCGGACCAAGCGTTCATACTTCCACCTCCAAGCCGGCTCGACCGACCTCGATACCCAGGCTCGTCAGCCATTGCCGCTCGCCGGACCGTTCGTCGAGAATCGGGTTGGTGTTGTTGATGTGTGTGTAGATCTTCCGTTTCGCCGGGAGCGCCGCCAGCGCTCGGGCCGAACCGTCGGCGCCGCCGACGGGCATATGCCCCATGGACCTTCCGGTCCGGTTTCCCGCACCCTCGCGGGACATCTCATCGTCCGTCCAAAATGTACCGTCCAGGAAGACGCAATCGGCCGAAGCGACCTGCTCGGCGAACTTCGCGTCCCATCGGGGCAGCGTCGGCGCGTACACGACGATTCCACCCGTCACCTTGTCCTGCAGGCGGAAGCCCACCTCCCACGCCGACGACGAGTCGCGATGCGGCGAATGCCGCGAATTCCCGACGTAGCGCGGCGCCTTGGAACCGGTCGGGAAGGCGGTCACCACCAGCCGGTCGTCCAGCTCCAGCGGCTTGCCGATTTCGAGCAGGGACCAGGAAATGTCCGCGTAGTCGCTCAGCAGCTCCCGGACCGGGAACCACGAGCTCAGCGCCTCCAGTACGGGATAGGTCCCGTAGACCTTCAGCGACGACTCCTCGCGCAACATCAGCAGGCCGATCGTGTGATCGAACTCCGCGTCGGTCAGGAGCACACCGGCGACCGGCGTCGCCCGGATCTCCGGGCCCGGATGCAATACGGGATCCGCCGCGATCTGGTGATGGACGTCCGGGGTCGCGTTGAGCAGGAACCACCGGTCACCGTCTCCGGAAACCGCGATCCCGGCGTGCAACGTCGCGACCTCGGGCTTCGCTCTGGCAGTACGGCATCCGGCACATGCGCAATTCCACTGCGGAAAACCTCCGCCCGCCGCCACTCCGAGGCAATGAACGAACACACGTCCTCCCTCGAATTCGGCCCCTGGCAGCGGCCGTGACCTGAACTCGGTTTGTCTTCGCCCACCTTCTTCGCCGACGCCGGGCCTGACAATCGATCGCGCACGACCGGCACCGAATCACTGACGAACGGCGACCTCGCCGTCACGAGCGGATCGACGCGATCGAGGGAGGCCACGGCCCCGCGAACAGGCGTGCGGCAGGCACCCCGGGCCCGGCAGGACCGCGCTCCCGGGTT
>NZ_JBHVKW010000128.1:15616-21749 GCF_042797905.1 Amycolatopsis sp. NPDC057786 | reverse complement strand
GGCGTAACTCGCGTGCTTGGAGCCGTATGAGAGAGTTACGCCTGCAATCACGCGAGTTACGTCTTTAATCACGCGTGTTACGCCTGAAGGTCGGCGTTACTCGGAGAGCTTCCCGCGCAGCTGGTCCAGCGTCTGCGACAGGAGCCGCGAAACGTGCATCTGCGAGATGCCGATCCGTTCCGCGATCTGCGTCTGGGTGTAGCCCCCGAAGAAGCGCATCACAAGGATCGCGCGTTCCCGCTTGGGGAGCTCCCGCAGCAGCGGTTGCAGCGCCTCGTGGTTCTCCACCAACGCCATCTCGTGGTCTTCCTCGCCGATCGTGTCGGCGAGCGAGAGGGCCTCGGTGGCGTTGTCGTGCACCGGTTTGTCGACCGACAGCGTCTGGTACGCCTGGCCGGCCAGCAGACCTTCCCGCACGTCGTTGACCTCGAGCCCGAGGTATTCGGCGAGTTCGGTCGGAGTCGGCGCACGGCCGAGCCGCTGGGACAACGCGGCCGTGCCCTGGCTGAGCGAGACGTGGAGCTCCTTGAGCCGCCTCGGCACCCGGACCGACCAGCCGGTGTCCCGGAAATGCCGCCGGACCTCGCCCATGATCGTGGGCACGGCGAACGAGAGGAAGTCGTGCCCACGGCCGGGGTCGAACCGGTCGACCGCGTTGATCAGGCCGATCCGCGCCACCTGGACCAGGTCTTCCCGAGGCTCGCCGCGGCCGGAGAACCTGGTGGCGATGTGCTCGGCGAGCGGCAACAGCTCGGTGACGAGGTGGGCACGCAGTTCCCGGCGGCGCGAGGAATCCTCCGGCAGGGAGGCCATCTCCTCGAAGAGCGGTTCACAATGGGCGTAGTCGTCCGCCTGCCGGGTGAGTGTCTTGCGCTCGCCACTCACCCGTCGCTCGTTCCCGGGGCCAAGACGAGGTCGATCGTCGTCGTCCCCCCTGTTTCGCCGGGGATCGGTTCGCACCGCGCCCGCACCGAGTGGGTCAACGTCGTCAAGACGTGCCAGCCGAAAGTCGTCTCGCTCGGCAGATAGGGCCGGTTCGTCCGCGTCGAGATCGAGACGGCGATTCCTTCCGGTATCTCGTGAAAGACACAACAAAGAACGGCTCCCAGTTCAGCGGGCTGGACAAGTTGGGAACAGGCTTCGTCGACGGCCATCTTCGCGTCTGAAATGGCGTCCAAGCCGAAGTCCGCACGGGCCACCACGCCATGGGTGAGCGTGCGAACGAGAGGGATCTGCTCCGCCTCGGCAGGAAGGCGGAGCTCGGCCCGATCGGACAGTCCGTCCGAGCCGGGCCGGGTCTGGGGGGTGAGGCCGCCCCGTCCGTGTGCATCCATTACGAAACCCATCCGTCCGTGGCCGTGGGGTGACCGCGGCGGTGCTCCGCCGCGTGACGCGTGATCAACGGCCCAGGGCTCGCTGAAGCTCCTTTTTGGACATCTTCGACCTGCCATCGACGTCGCGCTGTTTCGCTTCGTTGTAGAGCTGGTCCTTGGTCGGGCCGTTCGGGCCCAACCGGTTCCCGGACCGCTTGCCGCCCCGCCGCTGGGGTGACATGTCCTGGAGGGACGTACGGCTGGCCTCGCGTGACTCGCCTGCCTGCGCGCGGTTCTTGTTGACCGTGCGGGCGGCGATCTCCTCGGCCCGGTCGGTGCTCGCGCCCCGATCCTTCGCCGAGTCCTTGATGTGTTCGTACTGACGTTCTCGTTTGTCGCTCCAAGCCTGCTGCGGCATCGCGGCTCCTTCCTTCCCCCGGTCAGGTACCCCGTTCGATTCGCCGGATAAACGTCCGGTTGAGCCGGGGAACGGGCGGGTACGCGGGGGTCGGACGCGAAGGAGGCTTCTATGCGCATCGGCTACACCCTCATGACCGAACAGGCCGGACCGAAGGACCTGGTGGGATACGCCGCCGGGGCGGAGAAAGCGGGGTTCGACTTCGAGGTCATGAGCGACCACTTTTCGCCCTGGCTGGACGAGCAGGGGCATTCGCCGTACGCGTGGAGCGTGCTGGGAGCGGTCACCCAGAGTACCGAGCGGGTCGAACTGATGACCTTCGTGACGTGCCCGACCATGCGCTATCACCCGGCGGTGGTGGCGCAGAAGGCGGCGACCGTCCAGGCGCTGTCGGACGGCCGGTTCACCCTGGGCCTCGGCGCGGGGGAGAACCTCAACGAACACGTCGTCGGACGCGGCTGGCCGCCGGTGAACGTCCGGCACGAAATGCTCGCCGAAGCGGTCCAGATCATCGGCGGGCTGTTCGACGGCGGCTACTTCAACTACAAGGGTGACCACTTCCGGGTGGACTCGGCGAAGCTCTGGGACCTGCCGGAGCAGCGTGTCCCGATCGGGGTCGCGGTGTCGGGCTCGCAGTCGGTGACCCGGTTCGCGCCGATCGCCGACGCGATGATCGCGGTGGAGCCGGACGGGTCGCTGTGCCGGGAGTGGGACGCGACCAAACTCGGTCCGCCCAGCAGGAAGATCGCCCAGCTGCCGGTGTCCTGGGGCGAGGATCGGGAGGCCGCGATCCGGCGGGCGCACGAGCAGTTCCGCTGGTTCGGTGGCGGCTGGAAGGTCAACGCCGAACTGCCGGGGCCCGCGGGGTTCGCCGGCGCCACCCAGTACGTCAAACCGGAGGACGTCGCCGAGGCGATCCCGTGCGGGCCCGACGTCGACCGGATCGTGAAGCAGGTGGGTGAATTCGAGGCCGCCGGATTCACGGATCTGGCGTTGATCCAGATCGGTGGTGACCAGCAGGAAGGTTTCCTCCGCTTCGCCGAGGACACGCTGCTCCCGGCGCTGCGGGGCTGATTCACCCCCGAACGGGGTCACCCGTGTTCAAACCCGCGAGCCGCGGGTACCAATGCGACACATCCTTCACAGCCAAGGGGGACAGATGAACAACGAACTCGGACTCCATCCCGTCCCGGACCTGCTGCCGGAAGGCCAGGACACGCCGGAGCAGGAGGCGATCCGTCGTAAGGCGGCGCTCGCCGTGGCCGCGCGGGCGACGAGCGCCGAAGACTGCGCGACGCTGCTGGACATGCTCGGCCTGCACGACAGCGGCCGCAGCTCCGAAGTGGCGTGATTCAGCGGTCGCCGCGCGCCGCCACGAGATCCGCGACGAAGGCCCGGTAGGCCTCGTCGCGATCCGGCGCGCGCAGCACGGCGGACGGGTGCACGGTCGCGACCGCGGTGGTGGCGAACTCGGCGAGGTCGATCCGCTCGCCGCGGCTCCGGGTGATGCGGAAGTCATCGCCGAGGAGCGCCTTCGCCGCCGTCGCGCCGAGGAAGATCAGCAGTTCCGGGTGCACCGCCGCGAGTTCGGCGTGCAGCCATGGACGGCAGGCGACGATCTCGGTCTTGGACGGCGTCTTGTGGATCCGCCGTTTGCCGCGTTCGTCCCGCTTGAACTTGAAATGTTTGACCGCGTTGGTGACATAGATCTTCCGGCGGTCGAAGCCCGCCTCGTCGAGAGCCCGGTCGAGCAGCCGCCCGGCGGGCCCCACGAACGGGGCACCCTGCCGATCCTCCTGATCGCCGGGTTGTTCGCCGACCACCATGATCTCCGCCGTGCGTGAGCCTTCGCCGAAGACCGTCTGGGTGGCGTCGCGGTAGAGGTCGCAGCCGCGGCAGCCGGACGCCGCCGAACGAAGCTTGTCGAGATCCGCGGTCTCGGGCGGAGCCGCCCCGGGTGCCTTGGTCGCCATGGCGGCCGGATTCCCCGCCCGGACGTGGGACAAACCGGTTACGCGCGCGCCGCGCCGGGTAGCCCCGGGTATGGCGATTTCGACCGAACCGGCCACCGCTTCCGTCCAGGACACCGTGCGCGTCGCGCTGCGCGTCGTCCTGCCCACGCTCGCCGGCGGGGTGATCAAACGGCGGCCGCTGGGGATGGCCGCGGCTCAGAAACTTCAGTTCGACCGCGCCGCCGTGCGGCTGCTGGGGCGGCTCCGGTCCCACTACGGCCCTGGCCCGCTGCGCCTGCGGGTGCCCGGCCGCACGGTCGACTTGGCGCTGTCGGGGGAGGACGTCGGCGAGGTGCTCGCCGCCGCGCCGGTCCCGTTCAGCCCGTCGACCAAGGAGAAGCGGGCGGCTCTGGGACATTTCCAGCCGCACGGCGTGCTGATCTCGGACGCGACGGAGCGCGCGCCGCGCCGCAGGTTCAACGAGGACGTCCTCGAACCGGGGAAACCGCTGCACGACCTCGCCGCGCCCTTCGCCGCGGCGATCGCCGATGAGGCGGCGTCGCTCTGGGACGGCGGCACGCTGGACTGGGACACCTTCAACGTGGCCTGGTGGCGGATGGTCCGCCGGGTGACGCTCGGTGAGTCCGCGGCGGGCGACGACGGCCTCACCGACACACTCGCCCGCCTGCGGAAGGACGCGAACTGGGCGTACGCGCACCCCCGGCGCGACCGGCTCCACGATCAGTTCCGCACCAGGCTCATCGGCCACCTGGAACGGGCGGAGCCGGGAAGTCTCGCGGAAGCCATCGCATCGGCGGGTCCCTCGGGCGAGCGGACGATGGACGTCGTCGCCGACCAGGTCGCCCACTGGCTTTTCGCGTTCGACGCCGCCGGGATCGTCACCTTCCGCGCGCTCGCGCTGCTGGCCACCCATCCCGACGCACGGGAACGGGCCGACGAGGAGGTCGCGGCCGCCGACCTGACCGCGCCCGGCCAATTCGCGTACCTGCGTGCCTGTGCCCTCGAATCGGTCCGGCTGTGGCCGACCACGCCCGCGCTGCTGCGCGAGAGCACGGCCGAGACCGCTTGGGGACCCGCGGGGACCACGGTGCTGATCTTCACCCCGTACTTCCACCGCGACCCCGAATCCCTGCCCTACGCCGACCGGTTCGAACCCGGGATCTGGCTGGACGGCAGCGCGGCGGCCAATCCGGCGCTCGTCCCGTTCAGCGCGGGACCGGCCGTCTGCCCCGGTAGGGACCTCGTGCTGTTCTGCGCGAGCACGATGCTGGCGCACTTGATCAAGGACCGGCGTTTCGAGCTGGCCTCAGGTGCCGTCCTCGGGCCGGAGCGGCCGCTGCCCGCGACGCTCGACAACTTCCACCTGAAGTTCTCGGTGGCCTAGTCTTCGACCCATTCGAGCAGGTCGCCTGGCTGGCACTCGAGCACCCGGCACATCGCTTCGAGGGTGCTGAACCGGACGGCCTTGGCGCGGCCGTTCTTCAGCACCGCCACGTTCGCCGGGGTGAGCCCGACGAGTTCGGCGAATTCGCCGACGCTCATCTTGCGTTTGGCCAGCTCGACATCGATGCGGACGACGATCGGCATCAGATCACCTGTTCCATGTCCGACCGCAGGGTGGTGGCCTGCCGCAGCAGCGTGCGCATCACGACCATGAGCAGGCCGAGCACGGCGACGCCGATCAACGCCAGGAACAACAGCAGCGGCAGGCCCGGGTCTTCGGCGTTGAAGCCGACGTAGAGGAACACGCCCGCCAGCACCACCCAGCCGGCGAGGATGGCCCAGACGATGGCGTCCACCCATCTCAGGGACGCCTCGGTGAAGATCCGGTCCTTCTTGACCAGCGTGAGCAGATGCCAGGTGGCGACGACCACGACCTGGACGCACAGCACCCAGAAGAGGGAGATCGCTGTCGCGGGCCAGCGTAGGTACGCCATTTCGGGGTCCTGCCGTGCCATATGCGCGAACTGGCCCGGCAGGGACATGGTCTGGAAGAGGACGAGGACCCCGAACAACAGCACGAGGAACACTCGGAGAGGCGCGACCGCCCGTTGTCCTGTGATCATGCATCGAGTTTCGCGCGTTATCTATCGAAAGTCAATCGGTAGCTCTCGGTTCTCGATGTGGTCGAGTGGGTTGAAAGCGTCCTTCGCCGCACCTGACGCGGTGAAGGGGACCTTCGGGTCTTCTTCGGGGCGCGGCGGCGGGGTGCGCCCCGGGAGGGGGCGCGAAAGCCACTTTCGCAACGTTGAAGGTTGCGAAAGTGGCTTTCGCAACCCTGCGCACCCTGCACCGCGGCGGGTGCTCGCCGCCTCCGGTCGAGCGTGTCGCGGAAACCCCCGTGCGGACGGCGGATTTTCCCCAAAATGGGGTGTCGCCACCCCCCCCGGGGGGTGGCCCCCATGGGGCCCGCGCCCCCAAACGGCCCC
>NZ_JBHVKW010000128.1:0-15606 GCF_042797905.1 Amycolatopsis sp. NPDC057786 | reverse complement strand
GCTGTTTGCCCCCCAACCCATGTCGGTCCTGTCGTTCTGCCCCCCGCGGGGGCCCCCCCCCCCACCCCCGCTGGTCGGTCGCCCCTTGCGAGCCGGCGCGCAGATCGAGCCACGACGAAACAGGTGACCGTCCACGCCGGCACGTCGTCGATCGGCGGCATCGTGCGGGAATGCGTCATGCGGTGCAGGTGCGAGCGCGGTCCGATGTCGCACCAGCCGACCGGTCGTTCCCGTTCGGATTGAGGATCGTCGCGACGTCGCCGAACCGGTCGGCCGTCGCGGGTGGATCCGGAACGCGGGCATTCGGGGGGACCCTGAAGCGGAGTTCGGGAAATCGCTCACCGTATTCGGTGAACGGGGTTGAATTTTCGGTGCGCGAAGGAATTAACCCGGCGGTAGTCCAGCCGTTGTCGCGCCCCGAGGCGTCTGCCAGGATGCTCGTGACCCGACCAGAAGGAGCGTTCCGGTGGCTACCCGTCTCAATCCTTACCTCAGCTTCGCCGGCGATGCCCGGCAGGCCATGGAGTTCTACAAGTCGGTGTTCGGCGGAGAACTGACGCTGAATACGTTCGGCGAGTCCGGTATGGCCGGAACGCCGGCGGAGGACCAGATCATGCACAGCCAGCTCGATTCCCCGAGCGGCTACACGATCATGGCGTCGGACACGCCGCCGGGAATGGAGCACAATCCGGGCACCAACGTGTCGATCAGCCTCAGTGGCGACGACGGCGAGGAATTGCGCGGATACTGGGAGAAACTTTCCGCCGACGGCACCGTTTCGGTTCCTCTCGAAAAGCAGATGTGGGGCGACGAATTCGGGGCCTGCATCGACAGGTTCGGCATCTCGTGGATGGTGAACATCATTCTGGCCTAGGGGTTCACGACCCCGTGCCGGCCAGGGCTGAAGGCTCCCTTCGCTGCATAAGACTCGGCGAGGGGAGCCTTCACCCCGGCCTCGACCTCGCTCACGAACACCACACATTCGCCCTTCTCGTCAAAAGACCGGTCGCTCCAACGGCCAGGATCACTCACGGCCGGGCGCGGGCCGGAACCGGACGTCGATCACACCTCGCGGGTCGTCCCGCCCGAGTCCGCGGAGGTGAATCGGCGCCCCGCCGGGGTTGTCGTACAGCCGGATGCCGTCGCCGAGCAGGACCGGCGCGATATGCAGATCGATCTCGTCGATCAACCCGAGCGCGAGCAACTGGCGCCCGATGTCCGGCGAGAACACCTCGAGGTTCTTCCCGTTCGCCGCCTCCAGGCCGATCCGGACGGCTTCGTCCGCGCCGCAGTTCAGAAAAGTCACCCCGTCGGTGGGTGTGGCGTCTTCGGGGTGGTGGGTCAGGACGAACAGTGGCCCTTTCCAGGCGCCGCCGTAGATACCGCTCGGGTCGGGGTAGGCGTCCCAGCCGTCGCGGCCGCCGAGGACGGCGCCGGTGGTCGTGGCGTATTCGTCGATCAGGTCCGGCCTGGCAGTGATCCCGGTCATCCAGTCCATGCCGTGGCCCGGACCCGCGACGAAGCCGTCGAGGGACATCGTGAAGTGCCACAGCACTTTCCCGTCCGCGGTCTGTGGTTCGAGCATCCCGGCCTCCAGGTGCTTGCGTTCTGCAATCGGTTCGTTCACGATAAAGTGAGCGATAGTAGATTGCAACCACTTCTTGCGGAGGTGAAGGGATGGCGGAACCCGCCCGTTCCGGCTGCCCGATCAACGCCGCGGTCGAGGCGTTCGGCGACAGCTGGAGCCTGCTCGTGCTGAGGGACATCATGTTCGGCACCCGGCGCTACTTCCGGGAGCTGCTCGCCGGATCCGAAGAGGGGATCGCGTCCAACATCCTCGCCGACCGGTTGAAGCGGCTGGTCAAGGCCGGTCTGCTGACCCGCGAGGACGCCGGACCCGGCAGGCGGGCCGCGTACAGCCTCACCGAGGCGTCGATCCAGCTGGTGCCCGTGTTCGCGCACCTCGGTTCCTGGGGTATCGAGCATCGTCCGACGACCGAGCGCCTGCGGGTGCGGGCCGAACTGCTCGCCGCGGGCGGGCCGGAACTGTGGTCGGAGTTCATGGCCGAACTGCGGGTCGTCCACCTCGGCGAGCCGGCACCGGAGAAGGACGGCCCCGGCGTACTGCAGCGTCTCGCCGCCGCTTACGAAGCGGCACTCTGAAACCGCGCCCTCGTTGATTGTTCTTCCCGAATCAAGGGTTCCGGTCAACCCGCCCCCGGGATGTAGTAGCCCGCGACGGAGCGACGGGCTGGTGGGGAGAGGGAATGAGCTCAGCGGAGGGTGTTGTCCTGGTGATCGGCTGCGGGATGCGGCCGTACCGGGAGTACCTGTTGGCGTCGGCCGGGCACCGGCATCCCTTGTGGCTGTTCAACGGGACCGAACCGACCTGGCAGGAGCGCTACATCACCGGCGCGACGGTGCTGGACACTCAGGACCAGGACGCCGTGCTGGCCGCGGCCAGGGCGCTGAACGCGACCACGCCGGTGCTCGGCGTGGTGTCCTGGGACGAGGCGCTGATCGTGGCGGCGGCGCATGTCGCGGACGAACTCGGGGTGCCGGGCGCCGGGATCTCCGCGATCGAAGGCTGCCGTGACAAGTGGTTCAGCCGCCGGACGCTCACCGCGGCCGGTGTCGCGCAGCCCGATTTCGGGTTCGTGCACGACGACGACCAGGCCGTTCGCGTTGCCGACCGGATCGGGTACCCGGTCGTCGTCAAGCCGCGTGGGGGCGGGGCCAGCATCGGCGTCAGCCTGGCGGAAGACGCCGAGGCGGTGCGGAAGGCGTTCCGGACCGCGGAGGACGCCAGCTTCGGCGGCTCTCCCGCCTACAAGGGTGGCGCGCTGGTCGAGGAGTACCTGAGCGGCCCGGAGATCAGCGTGGACGGCGCCGTCGTGGACGGCGAGTACACGCCGATGTTCGTGGCGCACAAGACGGTCGGCATGCACCCGTACTTCGAGGAGCTCGGCCACCTGGTCAGCTCCGCGGACGCGCTGCTCGCCGACCCGGCCTTGCGCTCGACGCTGGCCCGCGCGCACAGCGCGATCGACTTCCGGTACGGCATCACGCATACCGAGCTCAAACTCACCGAACGCGGGCCGGTGATCGTGGAGATCAACGGCAGGCTCGGCGGGGACCTGATCCCGTTGCTGGCCAAGTTCGCGACCGGGGTCGACCCGGGCGCGTCCGCGGTCGACGTCGCGCTCGGCATGCGCCCGCACCTTCCGCACGAGGCCGAACCCCGTTGGGTCGGTGTGCGGTTCGGCTACCCGAAACAGGACTGTGTCATCGAGTCCGTGTCGGTCCCGGATTCCCTGCGAGACAACGGAATCCTCGCCGCCGACGTGCTCGTCGAGCCGGGTGCGCGCCTGCGGTTGCCGCCGGCGGAGTTCATCTCGCGGCACGCGTACGTGATCTGCGCGGGCACCGATCCCGAAGACTGCGAAGCGGTGCTGGACAAGGCCATGGCCCAGGTCCGGCTGACCGCGCATCCCCTGTTGCCCTCGGTGGCCGCCGGCGCCTGACCGCGCACCGGCACCGCAGCACAACCTTCCCAGCACTCTCAACGATGGCGGAGCAAACAAATGGCGAACCGTGATGTCGAGCTGCTCGCAGTCGGAGCAGGACCGTCCAACCTGGCGCTCGCAGTGGCACTGGAAGAGCTCGCGCCCGGCCTGGCCCGCGAATCGGTCCTGCTCGAACGGGACGAAGAGGTCTCCTGGCAGCGGGGCATGCTCCTGCCGGAGGCGCTGTCGCAGGTCTCGTTCCTCAAGGACCTGGTGACCCTGCGCAACCCGCGCAGCCGCTTCTCGTTCCTGAACTACCTGCACGCCACGAACCGGCTCAACGAATTCGTGAACATGGGCAGTTTCGTCCCGTACCGGGTGGAACTCGCCGACTATCTCAAGTGGACGGCTGACTCGCTCTCCCTGGTTGACCTGCAGCGCGGCCGCGAATGCCAGGAGATCACTCCCGTGTGGACGGACGGAACGCTCACCGGCTGGGACACCCGCGTCGCCGACGGCGAGGTGATCCGCAGCCGGTACCTGGTGGTCGGCGCGGGTCGCGACGCGCGGATCCCCGACCTGCTCCGGACCGTGAACCAGGATCGCGTCATCCACAGCACGCAGTACCTGCCGAGAATCGCGAAGCTACGCAAGGATCTCCCGTACCGCGTCGCGGTGATCGGCGCCGGGCAGAGCGCGGCGGAGCTGTTCAGCTCGGTGCAGACCGACCTGCCCGAATGCAAGCCGACCATGGTGATGCGTTCGATCGGCCTGAACTACTACGAGAGCAGCAAGTTCAACAACGAGCTGTTCTTCCCGTCCCATGTGGACAAGTTCTTCGAGGCACGGCCGGAAGCACGCGAGCAGATGCTCAAGGAGATGCACCACACCAACTACTCCGGGCTGGCGCCGGGCACGATGGACGCGCTCTACCGATCCGTCTACCTGGACCGTCTCTCCGGTCGTTCCCGGCTCAAGATGATCACGATGAACGACATCACCGACGCCCGTGACGAGGGCGACGAGATCGTGCTGGAGCTGACCGACCGGCGCACCGGCGAGATCCAGGAACTGCGGACCGATCTCGTGCTGCTCGGCACCGGTTTCTCCCCGGAGATGCCGAGGATGGTCCAGGAGATCGCGAAGTCGATCGGGCTGTCGGAGATCAAGGTGACCCGCGACTACCGGCTGGAGATCGACCAGCCCGCCACCGCGGCCGTGTACCTCCAGGGCGTCAACGAGGCCACGCACGGGATCGCGGACTCGCTGCTGAGCGTCCTCGCCCCGCGGGCCAACGACATCCTGCAGGACATCCTCGCCCATCGCGGCGAAAACCCCGCGGTGCCACCGCAGCCGACGTCGGAAACCGCCCCCATCGTCGCCACCCGCTGACCCACGAGAAGAAAGAGAAAGTCATGGAGATCCGTCCGCTTGAGCGGGAAAAGATGGTCTTCGAGAACGGTGCCTACGGCCAGCGGCTCCTGCCGTGGGCGGCATTGAACGCGCCGTTCGAAGGCGCCTGGGTGACGGTGCCGGCGCACGGCGCGACGGGCGCGCACTCCCACCACGAGTACGAGATCTTCATCGCCGTCAGCGGCGAGGCGGTCGTCGAGTCCGGGGGAGAGCGCCGCGCCTTCAGGCCCGGCGACATCGAGTTCCACCGGCCCGGCACCGAGCACCGCATTCTCAACGACGGTGCGGAGGACTTCGAGATGTACGCGATCTGGTGGGACTCCGACATGACGGCGAAGTTCGCCGCCCGGCACGCGGCGGAGGCGTGACCATGGCCGACACGCGACCGGTGGTGATCATCGGCGGCCCGCCGACGTCCAACGGGGATCTGCACATCGGGCATATCGCCGGCCCGTACCTCGGTGCCGACGTGCACCGGCGGTACCTGCGCGCGGCGGGCCGCGAGGCCGTGTTCGCCTCCTGCACCGACGACAGCCAGACCTACCTCGTCACCAGCGCGGCCAGGGTCGGGCTGACACCGCCCGAACTGGTGAAGCAGTCGACCGAGAACATCCAGCTCACCTTCAAGGCGATGGGTGTCGAGGTCGACGGTTTCTCGCCGACCGACGAAGGCTACAAAGCGCTCGTCCACGACTACGTCAAACGCCTGTACGACAAGGGAAAACTCCGGCTGCGCAAGGTCCGGCTGCCGTACAGCGAGAGCAAGGGCGAGTTCCTGGTCGAGGGATTCGTCGGTGGTGGCTGCCCGACGTGCCTCGCCGACAGCCGCGGCGGGTTCTGCGAGGGCTGCGGGCATCCGATCGACTTCGACGCGCTCATCGAGCCGTACTCGGTCCTCGATCCGGCCGACGAGGTGACCTACCGGGAGACCGAGATCATGGTCTTCCCCGTATCGGAGTACCGCGAGCAGCTCCTCGCCTACTACGAGGAACGCGGTCCCGCGTGGCGGCCGCACGTGCTCGGGCTCATGCGGGAGCTGCTGGCCGGGCCGTTGCCCGATTTCGCCATCACGTACCCGGTGAAATGGGGCCTGCCGGCGCCGTTCCTCCAGACCCCGGGGCAACGGCTCAACGCCTGGGTCGAGGGTATGCCCGCCTCGATGTACTGCACCGAGTACGCGTTGCGGCGCAACGGAAAGCCGAAGGTCGCGGACGACGACGCCTGGCTCGCGGAGAACGACGCGCGGGTCGTGGTGTTCATGGGGTTCGATCCGCTGTTCACCTGGGGTGTCGTCCACGTCGCCGAGCTGATCGCCCTCGAAGGCCGCTACGTCCTCCCGGACACCCTGCTCGTCAACGAGTTCTACGAGCTGGAGAACGAGAAGTTCTCCACCAGCAAGGGGCATGTGGTCTGGGCCCGTGAGCTGGCGGCCGAGGTGCCTCGCGACATCGCGCGGTTCCACCTCAACCTCACCGCCCCCGAGTTCGCGCGGACCAACTTCTCCCGCGCCGCGCTGGAGAAGGTCGCAAGCGAGCGGCTGGTCACCCCCTGGAACGAACTCGCCGAAACACTGGCGAAACTGACCGCCGAGGTCGGCGGCGAGAACGGCTCGCTCCCGGTGTCGACCGAAGCCACCGAACGCGCCGCGGCGATGGTCTCCCGGTTCGCCTTGAACTACGAACTCGAGGACTTCAGCCTCAGCCGTGCCGCCGATCTGGTGGTGCAGCACGTCGAACGCCTGCGCGCGGCGACGGAACGGACGCTGAAGGGCAACCTCGACCAGGAGATGCTCCGCGCCCGGCTCGGTGACCTCTTCCTCGAACTGCGGGCCCTGATTGGCTGTGCTTCACCGATCCTGATCGACCTCGCCGAGCGTGCCGCCGAAGCGGGCCGATTCGAACCCCGGATCACCGCGGCCGCCTTCGACGTCACGCACACCACGGCCTTCACCGTGCCACCACTGGAATTCCCCCCGACGAGCGAGGTCTGAGACCCCATGTCACTCGACAGCACCCTCTCCGCCGACGCGGTCCGGAGTTCCCGGCTCGCCGAACGCCTGCTGGTCCCGGCGGGTTTCGTCACCACGGCGGGCAACGCGTTCCAGATCACCGCGGCGGCGATCCTGGTCTTCCACGCCGAACAGACCACGCTCGCCGTCGGCTGGCTGTTCATCGCGGTGTCCATCCCGCAGGTCGCGCTCGCCGTCCTGTTCGGCAAGCTGGTCGACAAGGTCGACCGCCGGATGTTGTGCGTGGCGGCGGATCTGGTGAGCGCGATGACCGCGCTGGCGCTGCCGCTGTGGCTGTGGATGGGCGGCCCGGCGAACCTGGGTTCCTACATCGCGAACTTCATGCTCGCCTGCACCGCGGCGTTGTTCATGCCCGCGAGCAACGGCCTGATCAAGGAACGGATCCGGGACGAGCGGCTCGGGAAGTTCAACTCCCATTTCGAGATGGCGAGCAACTCCGGGATGCTGCTGGCGTCCTCGCTCGCGGGCTTCCTGGTGATCTGGTTCGGCGCCACGCCGCTGTTCGTGTTCAACTCGCTGAGCTTCGTCCTCTCGGCCGTGCTGGTCTACGCGATCGGCCGCAAACCGGTCAAGGCGCCGGTGACCGTCGAGACCTCCACGACCGAAGCCCCGTCGGAACCGGTCGAAGTCCCCGTGCGCCAGCCGGTCAAACGGCTCGCGCTGCTGTACGCCAACGGCAACATCGGGCTGATGGTCGCCAACGTCATCCTGACGACGTTGATCCTGCAGACCTTCAACCAGGGCGCGTGGATGATCGGGGTGGTCGACGCGCTCGCCGGTGCCGGGTTCATCATCGGCGCCGCGGCTTACGGCAAGGTCAGCAAGCGGTTCAAGGGGATCCACCTCGCCGTGCTCGGCACGCTCGGCAACCTGATCTGCCTGGCGATCCAGCCGCTGCACTACATCGCGCTGATGGCGGCGATCCCGTTCGCCGGATTCTGCTTCGCGCAAGGCCGGATCGCGGCCCGCACGCTGCTGATGCGGGCCAGCCCGGAAGCGCGCGTCGGCCGGATCTTCGGCGGCACCCAGGCACTGGGCCTCGGGCTCGGTGTCGGCGCGACGGTCGCGCTGTCCTCGCTGGCGGACGCGACTTCCGTGCCCTACGCCTTCTGGGGACTGGCTCTCCTGCAGGGCGCGATCGTGATCGGTACCTACTTCAGTCTGGCGAAACCGTTGTCGGCGCAGGAGAAGCGGCCGGCCGAGGTTCTCGAGGCGACCGCCGCCTGAGCGCGGCGACGAGCGGAGGAAACGAAAGTCATGACGGAAAAGCCGATCAAGGGCGGCGTGGCGACCTGGGCCTGCCTGCCCGGATTCCCGCCGGCCATCATCTTCCCGTTCACCCCCGGCGAGCGGTACGGCATGCGGAACCTCTACGAGTTCCAGATGCTGATGTACCGGCCGCTGTACTGGCTCGGCCGCGACGGCGAGCCGGCGGTCGACCACGACCTCAGCATCGGCGAGGAGCCGGTGTGGGACGAAAGCGGCCGCACCTGCACGGTCCGGATCAAACCGTGGAAGTGGTCGAACGGCGAGACGGTCTGCGCGGACAACGTCATCTTCTGGGTCAACATGCTGAAGGTGAAGGGGCCGAGGTTCGGCGCCTACACCGAGGGATTCTTCCCGGACAACCTGGTGTCCTTCGAGAAGGTGGCCGAGGACGAGGTGAGTTTCACCTTCGACAAGGCGTACTCGAAGAACTGGATCCTGCTCAACCAGCTCACCATGATCACCCCGATGCCGAAGGCCTGGGACCGCACCGCGGACGGACCCGCCGACGCCACCCACGACATCGGCCAGGCCGAGGCCGTGTACGAGTACCTGATGGCGGAGAACGGCGACCCCGTCGCCGAGGACAACAGCCACCGCACGCGCTGGGCGGACAGTCCTGTGTGGAGTGTCGTCAACGGGCCGTGGAAGCTGAAGAGCTACACCGAAGAAGGCGTCGTCACCTTCGTCCCGAACGAGCACTACAGCGGCCCGAACCCCGCCCACCTCGACGAGCTGCGTCAGGTCCCGACGTCCTCCGACGAGCAGCAGTACGCGCTGCTGGAGTCGGGTGACGTCGAGGTCGGCTTCCTGCCGCTGGGCATGGGCGTCCAGCCGGACGGCGACCCGACCAAGGGCGGCCCCAACCCGCTCGGTGACGGCTTCCAGCTGGAACCGCAGATCCTGTTCACCATCAACTTCATCGCGGTGAACTTCGGCAACCCGACCATCGCCGGCCACCTGATCCGGCGGCCCTACATCCGGCAGGCGCTGCAGAGCTGTCTCGACCAGGAATACGGCGCGCGCGAGATCTACCAGGGCTACGGCTGGAGCCAGACCGGACCGATCCCCGTGCTGCCGACGAGCGACCTCGTCTCGCCGAAGATCACCGAACGTGGCGGCTTCTGGCCGTTCGACCTGGAGAAGGCGCGGAGCCTGCTCTCCGAGAACGGCTGGGACGTCAGCGTTTCCCCGGCGGTCTGCGTACGCCCCGGTACCGGGCCCGGCGAGGCGGGCGAGGGCATCCCGGCGGGCACCGAGCTGAGTTTCTCGTTGCGGTACTGGGAAGGCAGGCCGGCGCTGACCCGGCTGATGGAGCAACTGCGCGACAACGCGGCCAAGGCGGGTATCGAGATCCGCCTGCAGGAAGTGATGGGCTCGGTCCTGGTGGCGCAGGACGGCCCCGGCGAGGCACGGATGTGGGAGCTGTCCTGCTGGGGTGGCGGCTGGGTCTACAACTACCCGACCGGCGAGAACCTGTTCCAGAGCGGGGCTTCCTGCAACTTCAGCAACTACCGCGACGCCAAGGCGGACGAGCTGATCGCGAAGACGGTCACCTCCGACGACCTCGAAGCGCTGCACGAGTACCAGGAGTACATCGCCGACCAGGCCCCGGTGATCTTCATGCCGACGTTCCCGCGGCGGTTGTTCGAGGTCAAGGGCAATCTGCGCGGCTTCTCGCCGATCAACCCGTACGGGCTGATCAACCCCGAGAACTGGTACTACGTGCGGGACGAGTCATGACGCGGCCGGTGGTGCTGGTCGGGTTCGTGGCCGCCGCACTGGGCTCGTCCATCAAGGACTTCCAGCCGGACGGATCGGTCATCTTCGTCGAAGAACCCGACGTCGTCCGCAAACGCGACGCGCGGAAGACGGTGGCCGGTTCGGCGCTGGTGCGCGAGCTGATCGAATGGGAGTTCCACCTGCCCGGCAAGGCGGACGAGTTCTACCACGTCCACCGCGACCTCGACCCGGCCGCCGTCGTCCCGCTGACCGAGTACGCGACCCCGTTCGCGGCCCGGCTGGCGGAACGCTACGGCCTGCCCGGCGCGGGGTTCGGCGCGGCGCAGATCCTGCGGGACAAGGCGGTGCTGCGCCTGGTCAGCCAGGCGGCGGGGATCGCGAATCCGGCGTCGGCGCGTGTCGAAAGCCCGGACCAGGTCCGCGAGTTCATGGCGCGGCATCCGGGGAAGACCGTGCTGAAGCCTGCCAACCGGCAGGCGTCGGTGGGGACACAGGTGCTCACCGACCCGGCGGAAGCCGAACAGGCGTGGGCGAACTGCGTCGTGCAGGACGAGGGGATCTTCGTCCCGGACCGCGCGATGGAACTGAAGATGCTGGCCGAGAGTTTCGTCGAGGGCGACGAGTACAGCGTCGAGATGCTGCTGCGGGACGGCGAACCGTTGTTCGCCAACGTCACCGGCAAGCAGCTGTTCCCCGGCCCGCGCCCGATCGAGCTCGCGCATATCGTCCCCGCCGACATCCCGGACGAGCTGACCGCGACGCTGACCGAGGAGACCCGCAGGCTCACCGACGCGGCCGGGTTCCGGACCGGGATCGTCCACTGCGAATGGATCGTCTCGGACGGTGTCCCGTACCTGGTCGAATGCGCCGGCCGGTTCGCGGGCGACGGCATCATCGAGCTGATCCAGCGCGCCTATCCGGTGGAGCTGAACCGCGCCTACTTCTCGGTCATGAAGGACGAGCCGGTCGTGGACGTGTTGCCGCGCAAGGCCGAAGGCGGCGCCGCGGTCCGGTTCCTCTCGATCGAACCCGGCCTCGTCGAGGACGTGCGCGGGGTGGAGAAGGCGTCGCAGTCAGAAGGCGTGTTCCTGTGCGACGTCGAGGTTTCCGCGGGCGACCGGTTCGACGGGCTGCGCAGCTCGTGGGATCGCGTCGGCGACCTGATGGTGACCGCGGACAGCCCGGCGGAGGCGTCGCGCCTTGCCGAAGAGGCGGTCGCGCTGATCGAGATCGACGTGCGGCCGGACCGAGGAGAGAGGGAGAGCGCCGCACCATGACCATCGAAGCCGTCCAGCCCACTCTCCCGGACGCCGGTCTCGACGTGCTCGTCACCGGGCTCTCGTCCGACGCGCACACCTGGAACCTGGTGTACCTGGAGCTGTTGCTGGAGGAACTGGGCTGCCGGGTCACCAACCTCGGTGCCTGCGTCCCGGACGCGACGATCGTGCGCGAATGCGTCACCCGGCGGCCGGACCTGCTGGTGATCGGCAGCCTCAACGGGCACGGCCGTCAGGACGGCGTCCGGTTGATGGAAGCGTTTCGCGCGCGGGCGGAGCTGGTCACGATGCCGGTCGTCATCGGCGGGAAGCTCGACGTCACGGGCGGCAGCAACGCGGCGCGGCTGTTGGAGGCCGGTTTCGACGCGGTGTTCGAGGACGCCGGCGGGCTGACCCCGTTCCGGACGTTCCTCCGCACCCTGTCCGTGCGCGCCCCCGGTGTCCCGCTGGGTGCCGGATGAGCGTGCTCACCCCGCGGCGGGGACATTCGTTCGGCGAGGTGGTCGCGCGTCATCACGCCAGGGGCGATCTGGTCGTCCAGCCCCGCATGGGTTTCGCGGATCCGGGGCGGATGACCAGAGGGCTCCTGGCGACCAGGGCGGCGCGGGCCGCGACGGTCGGCACGATCACGATCGACAGTTACACCAGGGTCGGCGACCACGAGGCGGCTCGCGCGGCGCTGGCGGCCGGTGCCGATCTCAACGGGTACCCGCTCGTCGACCACGATCCCGCGACGACGGCGGCGTTGCTCGACGGCGTGCTGACCGGGGACTTCCCGGTACAGGTCCGGCACGGTTCGGCGGACCCCCGCCGGATCGTCCGGTCGCTGCTGGACTTCGGGCTGCACGCGACCGAGGGCGGCCCGGTGTCGTACTGCCTGCCGTACAGCCGGATGCCGCTCTCGGCGGCCGTCGACAACTGGCGGCGCTCGTGCGAAACGCTGGCCGAGGCCCGCGGTCCCGAACTGGAGCCGCATCTGGAGACCTTCGGCGGCTGCATGATGGGCCAGCTGTGCCCGCCGGCGCTGCTGGTCGCGCTGAGCGTGCTGGAGGGGATGTTCTTCTGGCGGCACGGGATCCGCTGCCTGTCCTTCAGCTACGCGCAGCAGACCCACGCCGGTCAGGACGAGGAGGCGGTCGCGGCGCTGCACGCGCTGATCGCCGAATACGTGCCGCACGCGCGGACGCACGTGGTGATCTACGGCTACATGGGCGTCCATCCGAGGACACCGGGCGGCGCGCTGGAGCTGATCGCGGAGTCCGCGCGGCTGGCCGCCCGCACGGGGGCGAGCAGGCTGATCGTCAAGACCACCGCCGAAGCGCACCGGCTGCCGACCGTGGCGGAGAACGTGACCGCGCTGGAACACGCCGCCGAAGCCGCGCGAGGTGTGTCGCGGATCGGCAGGCTCGGCGACACCGGGATCCACGCGCAGGCGAAAGCGTTGGTGGACAACGTCCTTTCGCTCCATACCGACCTCGGCAGGGCGCTGGTCACGGCGTTCGCGCGTGGTCAGCTGGACGTGCCGTTCTGCCTGCACCCGGACAACGCCGGCCGGGCGCGCGGACGGCTGGACGCCCGCGGCCGCCTGGAGTGGCAGCGGATCGGCGCGATGCCGCTGGGCGACCTCGTGGACCTGCCCGCGGAACGGCGGATGACCTCGGGTGATCTGCTGGACGCGCTCCGCTACGTCGAGCGGTCGTTCGACGAGAAGTACGGGCTGCCGGGAATCGAGCCCGTGAACCGACTGACACAGGGGAGTAGGACATGACCGCACCATCGGCCGCGGCGCTGCCACCGGGCACCCGCGAGCATCTGACGTCGCCGGTGACGCAGGCGGCGTTGCGCATCCAGAACAGCATCACCGCGGGCACCCGCGAATACCTCGGTATGAACGGGTTCGTGGAACTGCAGCCGCCGCTGATCGGGCCGGTCACCGACCCCGGATGCCGAGGAGCCAAGCAGGTCGACGTCGACTACTACGGGCACAAGTACAAGATGATGACCAGCGTCATCCTGTACAAGCAGGCATCGCTGCTCGCGTTCGACAAGATCTTCTACGTCGCCCCGAACGTGCGGCTGGAACCGCTGGAGACCTCGACCACCGGACGGCATCTGGTCGAGTTCACCCAGATCGACGTCGAGGTCGCGCGGGCGAGCCGAGAGGAGGTGCTCGACGTCGCTCAGGGCCTGCTCCGGCACGTGGTCGCCCACACCCTTCGAGAGTCCAAAGTGGACCTTACCACGCTCGGCCGGGATCCGGAGGCGTTCACGGCGCTGCTGGAAGAGGATTTCGAGCGGATGACGCACCGCGAGGCGGTGTCGCGGCTGCAAGGCCTGCAGCACGGGCAGAGCGCCGACGCGGAGATCGACTGGCAGGGCGAGCGGATCATCTCGGAGCAGACGAACCGGCCGTTCTTCATCGTCGACTACCCCAAGGGTTCGCGCGGGTTCACCGACGGCGAGTCCAGCACCGAACCCGGGGTGCTGCGGAACTTCGATCTCATCGCCTCGGACGGGTTCGGTGAACTCTGCAGTGGTGGCGAGCGCACGCACGAGTACCGGCGGCTGATCGAGCGGATGCGGGAGACGGGGGAGAACCCGGCGAAGTACGCCTGGTACCTCGACCTCGCGCGCGAAGGGCTGCCGCCGAGCGCGGGCTTCGGGATGGGACTGGAGCGGGTGACGCGGTACATCGCCGGGCTGGACGCGATCTGGCAGGCGAACGCGTACCCGAAGCTGCCCGGGATAGCGGCGCCGTGATCACCGCGCGGCAGCTCCCCGAAGACGCGATCCGGGCCAGGGCGCGGGAAGGCAGTGCGGCGATCTTCCCCGACGTCGCGGGATACGGCCGGTCGCTGTTCGGCGCGGACGTCGACTCGGGTACCGACGAACTCGACCGCGCGCGGATCGTGCCGCCTGTGTTCGTCCCGCGGCGGCTGGAGAAGATGTTCGACCTCGCGCGTGAGCCGGTGTACGGCGACGTCGGACTGTCGACCGTCCTCGGTGGGTTCACCGCGCCGTCGCCGGTGTTCCTGTGCGCGTTCGGCTCGACGCAGGTGGCGGGCAGCGGGCTCGGCATCGCCGCGAGCGAGCAGGCGGGCAGGCTCGGGATGCCGATGGTGATCGGCGAGAACGTCGTGCCCATGCACGGATACGGCCGGATGGGCGAAAGCGCCGAAGACGGCCTGCTGGGCCGGATCCGCGCGTACGCCGCCGCCGTGCCGGACGGGCTGGGCGGTGTCGTCGTGCAGCAGAGCACCGAAGACGCCGACGCGGAGGTATGGAACCTCGTGTACAGCGACCCGTCGGCGACGAAGCTGCTGGAGACCGGGCGGCTGGCGTTCGAGCTCAAGGTGGGGCAGGGCGCCAAACCGGGGCTGGGCGGGATGACCGTGCTCTCGCGCGCGGCCGCCGGCGAGATCGCCGAACAGTACACAGTGGACGAAGCGTTCGGCAAGGAACAGGCCATGGTGCTGCGTTCCAGCAGCCCCGGCACCTTCACCGGGGAGATCCTGCGCCAGCAGATCCACCTGATGCGCAACAACTACCCGCGAGCCCGCGCGTGGGTGAAACTGCACCCGGGCCGGGACGTCGGCGAGGCCGCGCGGGTCGCGTGGGCGGCGGGGGCGGACGCCGTCACCGTGGACGGTGCGGAGGGCGGCACCGGCTGGGCGCCGTCGGTCTTCCTCGATCAGGTGGGGTTGCCGCTGGTGGAATGCCTGCGCCGGGTCGGCAAGCACGACGCGTCGCTCCTGGTGTCGGGACGGATCTGGGAAGGGGCCCGCGCGCTGAAATGCCTGGCGATGGGCGCTTCCGCGGTCGGCCTCGGCCGGGCGGCGCTGCTCGCCGTCGACGAGGACGCGGCCGAAGGGCTCGTGCGGCTGGTGCGCTGCCTCGAACTCGAGCTACGGCTGCTCGCCAGCGCGCTCGGGAAGTACGACCTCGCGGATCTCACCTCGGACGACCTCTGGTTCCCGACTCGGACGGAGCAGAACGGATGATCAACTACGACGGCAAGCGGTTCCGCAAGGTCAGCACGGATCCGAACGCGCCGGTGACGCTGTACCGGCAGAAGGACGACCTGGTGTGGGCCGAACTGACCGGCGGCGGGGTGCGGCTCGGGTCGCTCACCGGGAAGTGCGGCGAGGACGGGACCATCGACATGGCCTACACGATGGTGCTGACCAGTGGTCAGGTGATCGCGGGGCACAGCACGAACACGCCGGAGTTCCTGCCCGACGGGCGGATCCGGCTGAACGAGGTGTGGGAGCGGTACGGGAACCCCGGCTCCCGCGGAACCTCCGCCATCGAAGAGGTCGCCGAGTAGCGCCGAAGTACATGAAGGCCCCCTTCCTTGCGCCAGGCGCAAGGA
>NZ_JBHVKW010000127.1:0-21874 GCF_042797905.1 Amycolatopsis sp. NPDC057786 | reverse complement strand
GTGCCGCCGCTAGGGGGCCTTACACGGCATCACCGGGGGTGAAGGGCCCCTTCGGCTCGGCTACGGGAGACTCAGTGCCCGCCGCCCTTGGCTTCCTTCTCCGGCGCGGGCGCCCGGCTGCCCGGGTGCGACGGCGCCGCGACCGGCAGGTCGACCGTGATCGAGCCGGAGTTCTTGAAGACGAAGGTGACCTTGATGGTCTGGCCCGCCCACACCGGCTGCTTCAGCCCCTGCAGCTCGATCGTGGCCTTGCCCACCTGGTCCGGCGCGTTGGTCGTCTCCGGGCCCGCGGACGGCGTGACCGTCCCGGCGGAGCTCGACGGGGCGCCGGAGGACGAGGGGGCACCCGACGACGACGCCGGCGCGGAGGACGGGGCGCTCGTCGGGGCGACCTCCTTGGTCGACTCGACCGAGTCGGACGGGCCGATCACGAGCGCGTGGGTCGCGGCGATGACCTTGGAGCCGGTGATCTTGGCGTCACCGGTGGCGGCTTCGGAGGAGACGGAGACGAGCTCGTCGTCCAGCTTGCCCTGGTTCACGATGGTCAGCGTCAGCGGCGCGGCGGAACCGGCGGGGTACGCCTGCCCCTCGGTCGGGAACTGGAGCGCGGCGTTCCGCAACACCAGATCCTTCGCCTGCGCGTACGTCCCGTTGACCGCGGGCTGCTGCGAGTCGGTCTGGGTGATCTGACCAGCACCGCAGCCGGCGAGCACGAGCGCGGCGCCGAGCGCCAGCACACCTGCGCCGAACACGCGACGATTCTGCAGCCTCACGTCGGAGTCCTTCCATCTCACGGCCTCTTCACCGCGAAGACTAGCCGGGCGCCTTCGCGGGCGAAGAACCCGGTGCGTGTTGACACCCCACCAATGCGGTGACGTGCCCAAGATCAACCGTCCACAAAGGATTTGGAAATCGTTCGCTTCTCACCAGCGTGAGCATGGGCGAATTGGGTTTGTCAACCCCCGGGCGGAGCACCGTCAGGCCGCTGACCTGCGACGACGATCGCGGGCCGCTAGGTGGGCCTCGTCGGCACGTGCTAAGATGAATTCAGCGAAAGGGGCAGAGGACACATGGTTTTCAAGGTCGGAGAGACCGTCGTCTACCCGCACCACGGTGCCGCACTCATCGAAGCCATCGAGACCCGCGTGATCAAGGGCGAGGAGAAGAAGTACCTCGTCCTCAAAGTCGCGCAAGGGGATCTTACGGTTCGCGTGCCCGCTGACAACGCCGAGATCGTCGGCGTTCGTGATGTCGTCGGGCAAGAAGGACTGGACAAGGTTTTCGACGTTCTGCGTGCTCCGCACACCGAAGAGCCCACGAACTGGTCTCGTCGGTACAAGGCCAACCTCGAGAAGCTCGCCTCCGGCGATGTGAACAAGGTGGCCGAAGTGGTGCGCGACCTCTGGCGGCGAGAGAAGGACCGCGGACTTTCAGCCGGCGAGAAGCGCATGCTGGCGAAGGCGCGGCAAATTCTGGTCAGCGAGCTGGCGCTCGCGGAGGGCACCGACGAGGACAAGGCTGAAGTCCTCCTCGACGAAGTTCTGGAAACCGCGACAGTCTGAACCGGCGGGTGTCCCACGCCAGGTGAGGCTGCGGGGGATACCTCTACGATCGCGCACATATGAGCACCGTCCATATGAGCACAATCGTGTTCGTCACTGTCGTTCGACACCATGCCTCCGACGCGGAGCTCGCTCTCGCGCCGGTCAATGGTGAAGCGCTACTCACGCACACTGTGCGGGGGCTGCTCGCTCTGCCGGATCTCGATCTGGTGGTCGTAGCGGCCCCCGAGCGGTGTGCTGATTTGTTTTCGGCCGCTTTGAGCGGCTTCGAGGAGCGTTGCCGGATAGTACCCGGCGCGTCACTCGAGCATGCTTTCGACACCGTCGAAAAAGAGATCACCGGGAATCCGGTCTTCCTCGTGCACGACGCCTTGCGCGCCTTCACTCCGGCGGACACGATCCGTGCCGTCGCGGACGCGGTCCGTGCGGGCTCGCCTTGCGTGGTCCCCGTACTGCCGATGGCGGACACCGTGAAGGTGACCGACGCGGCGAAGGTGATCACGGGTACCGAGGACCGCGCATACCTGCGCACGGCCCAAACCCCGCTCGGCTTCACTCGTGAGACTTTTCTCTCGTATGCCGCCGAGCCGTCTCTCGACGGCGCGCACACCATCCCGGGACACCCCGACGCGATGCGCGTCACCAACGCGTTCGAACTGAGACTGGCCGAGGCGATCGCGATGGCCGGGAAAGAGGAAGTGCTGTGACTGCTCGCACCGCGGCACCCGAGCGGTCCGAAGAGCGCACCCCTCGTCAAATGCGACCCAAGACCGCCGGGTCTGACCTGCCATCGCGCGAACTGGCGAAGAAAGAGGAAACCCTGTGAGGATCGGCAACGGCGTCGACGTCCACCCCGTCGAGGCGGGCCGCGAATGCTGGATCGCCGGTCTTCTCTGGCCCGGCGTCGACGGTTGCGCGGGCCATTCCGACGGCGACGTCGCGGCGCACGCGTTGTGCGACGCGCTCCTGTCCGCGGCCGGGCTCGGTGATCTCGGCGCGGTGTTCGGCACCGGCGACCCGCGCTGGGCGGGCAAGCACGGCGTCGAGTTCCTCGCGGAGGCGCGGCGCCTGGTCGAGGCGGGCGGTTGGACCGTCGGCAACGCGACCGTCCAGATCGTGGGCAACGCGCCGCGCGTCGGGAAGCGCCGCGAAGAGGCCCAGAAGGTGTTGAGCGAGGCCGTCGGCGGGCCGGTGAGCGTCTCCGGGACGACGACCGACGGGCTCGGCCTGACCGGACGCGGCGAGGGCATCGCGGCGTTCGCGACGGCGCTGCTCCTGCCCTCGCAGGAATAGCCGCCGACCGGAGCCGGTTCGGGCTGTCATGGCAGTCACACTTCCCGAACCGGTCCGCGAGCTGGTGGACGGCAAGAACTTCGCGACCGTGGCCACGCTGGACGCCGACGGCGGCCCGCAGACCTCGGTCGTCTGGGTGGGCCTCGACGACGGCGATCTGGTCTTCAGCGCCACCGAAGACCGGCTGAAGGTGCGGAACCTGCGTCGCGACCCTCGCGCGAGCGTGTCGATCACCGACGCGGAGAACCCGTACCGCCACACGCAACTGCGGGGCACGGTCACGATCACCCCGGACCCTGAAAAGGTGCTCCCGAAGGCGCTCAGCCACAAGTACCTCGGCCAGGACCCGCCGTCGGAGGGCCCGGAGGTCGAGCGGGTGATCGTCCGCCTGCGGGTGGACAGGATCGCCGGGAACGTGGCCTAGGCTCGCGATCATGGGTGTGACCTTCAACGAAGCGACCAAGAAACTCCTCGACGGCAACAACTTCCCGGTGCTGGCGACCATCAACGCCGACGGCTCCGCGCAGACGTCCGTGCTGTGGGCGAAGCGGGACGGCGACACGGTGATCTTCGCGACCGTCCGCGGCCGTCTCAAGGAGCGGAACATGGCCAGGGACCCGCGGGTGTCCGTCTCGGTCTTCGACCAGGAGAACCCGTACGACTACGTCGAGATCCGCGGGACCGTGGAGATGACCGACGAGGGCGGGCGCGAGCTGATCAACGAGCTCTCGCACAAGTACCTCGGCAAGGACTACCCGGAGGAGCCGGCGGACGTCGTCCGCGTGCTGGTCCGGATCACGCCCACCAAGATCACCGGCAACGCGGCCTGACACGCGCCATGAAAGGTCCTTTCCTTGCAAAATTTGCAAGGAAAGGACCTTTCATCTCACACGCGAGGGGCGGCGAGGACCCCACGATCGTGGCTAATGTGGGGCCCGTGACCCTTCGCGCTGTGTTGTTCGACTTCTCCGGCACGGTCTTCCGGCTCGAACAGGACGAGACCTGGCTCGCCGACCTCACCGACCACGAGGGCGAGAGCCTCGACATCGAGGCCCAGACCGAACTGATGCGCCGGATGACCGCGCCGGTCGGCCAGGTCGTCGACCTCGACGAGGAGCACCTGCACGCCTGGAACCACCGCGACCGCGACCCGGTGCTGCACCGGAAGGTGTACCTCGAGGTCCTCAAGCAGTCCGGGGTGCCGCACGCCGACCAGGCGGTCGCGCTCTACACCCGGCTGATCGATCCCACTCAGTGGACGCCGTACCCGGACACCGAGGCGGTCCTCAAGGGCGTCTCCGGCAAGGGCCTGAAGGTCGGGGTGCTGAGCAACATCGCCTTCGACATCCGGCCCGCCTTCGGCCGCCGGGGCTGGGACGCCTACGTCGACGAGTTCATCCTGTCGTTCGAGGTCGGAGCGGTGAAGCCGGAGCCGGAGATCTTCCGCGCGGCCGTCGAGCGGCTCGGCGTCGACCCGGCGGAAACGCTCATGGTCGGCGACAGCGAGGAGGCCGACGGCGCCGCACGCGAGATCGGCTGCGCGTTCGCGCTGGTAGAGCCACTGCCGACGACCGAGCGGCCGGACGCCCTGCTCAGCGTCATGCGCGCCCATAACGTGCTGTAATACGGTCACTGCGACACCGCTCACGCCCACCCCGTACGCTTTTAGGGTGGCACTACACCTCTATGACACGGCGACCCGGAGCGTGCGGGAATTCCATCCCGCCCGTAGCGGAACGGCGTCCATGTACGTGTGTGGTGCCACCGTGCAGGGTGTTCCCCACATCGGCCATGTCCGCGGCGCGCTGAACTACGACGTCCTGCGCCGCTGGCTCGTCCACAGTGGACTCGACGTGCTGATGGTCCGCAACGTCACCGACATCGACGACAAGATCCTCACCAAGGCCGCCGCGGCGGATCGTCCCTGGTGGGAGTGGGCGGCCACGCATGAGCGCGCCTTCGAGTCGGCGTACGAAGCCCTCGGCTGCTTGCCGCCTTCGATCGCCCCTCGGGCGACAGGGCATGTCACGCAGATGGTCGAGTTGATGCAGCGGCTGATCGACGGCGGGCACGCCTACGCCTCGGGCGGCGACGTGTACTTCTCGGTCAAGGCGTTCGACGGCTACGGCGATCTCTCCGGCCAGAAGCTCGACGAGGTCCAGCAGGGCGAGAGCCTCGGCGAGGGCAAGCGCGACGCGCGCGACTTCACGCTGTGGAAGGCCGCGAAGCCGGGCGAGCCGTCATGGCCGACGCCGTGGGGTTCCGGCCGTCCCGGCTGGCACCTCGAATGCTCGGCGATGGCGACGGCGTATCTCGGCGCGGAGTTCGACATCCACGGCGGCGGCGTCGACCTGGTGTTCCCGCACCACGAGAACGAGCGCGCCCAGTCGAACGCGGCGGGCGACCCGTTCGCGCGGTTCTGGCTGCACAACGCCTGGGTGACCATGTCCGGCGAGAAGATGTCGAAGTCGCTCGGCAACACGGTCTCGATCCCGGAGATGCTCAAGGACTACCGGGCGCCCGAACTGCGGTACTACCTGGTCCAGCCGCACTACCGGTCGACGATCGAGTACTCCGACGGGGCGCTCACCGAGGCCGCGCAGGGCTACCGGCGGATCGAGCAGTTCCTCCGCCGCACGGCGGGCATCGCCGGCGCGGTCCACCTCGGCGAGATCCCGGACGGGTTCGCCGCCGCGCTCGACGACGATCTGGCCACTCCGCAGGCCTTCGCAGTGCTGCACAACACCGTCCGCGACGGTAACGCCGCCCTCGACGCGGCCGACAATTCCAAGGCACTCGAAATCGCCGCCTCCGTGCGCGCGATGACCGACGTGCTCGGCCTCGACCCGCTCTCCGCGCGCTGGTCCGAGGCGGGCGGCAATGAGACGCCCACCCGGCAGGCGCTGTCCGAACTCGTGGAAGGGCTGCTCACCGAACGGCAGCAGGCCCGCGCCGAGAAGGACTTCGCCCGTGCGGACGCCGCGCGTGACCGCCTCCAGCAGGCGGGCATCGTGGTGGAGGACACCCCGAACGGTCCACAGTGGACCGTCAAGGAAGTCTGACACTTACTCGGTTTCTAGCTCAAGGATTCTCACTGATGGCAGGCAACTCCCGGCGCCAGGGCGCTATTCGCAAGCCCGGCACGAAGAAGGGTCAGGTCGTCGGCTCCGGCGGCCAGCGCCGGAAGGGCCTCGAAGGCAAGGGCCCGACGCCCAAGGCCGAGGACCGGCCCGGCCACAAGGCGTACCGGATGGCCAACGCGCGTGACCGCAAGGACCAGGCGCGGCAGAAGAAGGCCGACAAGCCGGAGCTGATCGCCGGGCGCAACCCGGTGGTCGAGGCGCTGCGCGCCGACGTGCCCGCCACCGCGCTGTACGTCGCGATCAACATCGAGATCGACGACCGCGTGAACGAGGCCGTCCGGCTCGCCGGCGACAAGGGCATCTCGATCCTGGAGATCCCGCGCGAGGAACTCGACCGCAAGACCAACCGGGCCATGCACCAGGGCCTCGGCCTGCAGGTCCCGCCATTCGTCTACGCCGATCCGCACGACCTGATGGCCGTCGCGAAGAACTCGGGGGAGACCCCGCTGTTCGTCGCGCTCGACGGCGTCACCGACCCGCGCAACCTCGGCGCGGTGATCCGCTCGGCCGCCGCGTTCGGCGCGCAGGGTGTTCTTCTGCCGGAGCGGCGCAGCGCGGGCATGACCGCGGTCGCGTGGCGGACCTCCGCCGGCACCGCGGCCAAGCTGCCGATCGCCGTCGCGACCAACCTGACCCGGCAGCTGAAGGCGTGGAAGGACGACGGCCTGATGGTCGTCGGCCTCGACGCGGACGGCTCGGTGGACATCGACGAGCTCGACCTCGCTGCGGATCCGCTGGTCATCGTGCTCGGCTCGGAAGGCCGCGGCCTGTCCCGGCTGGTGCGCGAGACCTGCGACGCGACCGTGTCGATCCCGATGGCGGCGGGCGTCGAGTCGCTCAACGCGTCGGTCGCGGCCGGGGTGCTGCTGGCCGAAGTGGCTCGCCGTCGTCGGCTCGCGGGACGTGTCTGACCCCGCACTTCGTCACACGGCGCGGGGTGCAGTGGCCATGGTGAACCCGCGTCCGCGATCGACGTCGGCAGGGCGCGGCGTGATTCTCCACCTCGCGGGCAGCGTCAGGAGCGCCCTGCCACCGCGATAGCGGGGCTTTCGGCCGGGCGGGTTAGCGCGTGTGGTCACTTTCCCGGGCCATCTCAGCTCCGCCACCTGGCGCGCAGGCTAAGGTCACCAGCGGATAACGCGTAACCGCCCTGGGGGACCCCGCACCGATGTCGTTCATTTCACCGCTGTTCCTGTGGTACTTCATGCCGGCGGTCCTGCTCGCCGTACTGGTGTGCCCGCGCAGCTGGCGGAACGGCATCGTCGCGGTCGGCAGCCTGATCTTCTACGCCACCGGCGCCGGGCCGTACACGCTCGTGCTGCTCGGCTGCATGGTGGTCAACTTCCTCGCCGGGCCCGCGCTGGAGCCGAACGCGTGGGACCTGCAGAACAAGCGGCGCAAGCGGCTACTGCTCGGGGTCATCGGCCTCAACGTCGGCATGTTGCTGATCTGGAAGTACGCGGGGTTCGCGACGCAGCAGATCGCGGCCGTGACGCACTGGTTCGGCGGCGGTTTCCCGGTGGCCGACCTGGTCATCCCGATCGGCATCTCGTTCTACACGTTCCACCACATCTCCTACGTGGTGGACATCTACCGCGGTGAACGCCGCGCGCTGCGCGACCCCGTGTCGTTCGCCGCGTACATCGCGATGTTCCCGCAGCTGGTGGCCGGGCCGATCGTGCGGTTCCGGGAGATCGCCGACCAGCTGCCGCAGCGGCGGTCCCACCGCCTCGACGACATCGCCGCCGGTTTCCCGCGGTTCGCGCTCGGGCTGTGCAAGAAGACGATCATCGCGGACTCGCTCAGCCCGATGGTGGACGCCTGCTTCAACACACCACCGGACCAGATGACCTTCGCGATCGCCTGGCTCGGCGCGATCGGGTACACCCTGCAGCTGTTCTTCGACTTCTCCGGGTACTCCGACATGGCGATCGGGCTCGGGCGCATGCTCGGCTTCCGGCTGCCGGAGAACTTCGCGAGACCGTACTCGTCGGTGACCATCACCGAGTTCTGGCGACGCTGGCACATGTCGCTGTCGCGCTGGTTCCGCGACTACGTCTACATCCCGCTGGGCGGCAACCGCACCGGCGCCGGGCACACGTACCGGAACCTGTGCATCGTGTTCGTGCTGACCGGGTTCTGGCACGGCGCGCAGTGGACGTTCCTGATCTGGGGCATCTACCACGGCGCGCTCCTGATCGTGGAACGCGCTTTCGGCTACGACGTCACCCCCGAGTCGCAGGCCGCCCGCATCGGCCGTCGCGCGCTGACGCTCGTGCTCGTGGTCTTCGGCTGGGTGTTCTTCCGCGCCAAGGACCTGCCGCACGCGCTCGGCATGATCGGGCACATGGTGCTGCCGGACTTCACTGGCCTCACCGACGTCGTCGAGAGCGCGGTGACCAACCAGCGGCTGGTCATCCTGCTGTGCGCGCTGGCCATCGTGTTCCTACCCGCCCATCCGGTGACCGGGCCGCTGCTGGAGTCCTCACGGAGCCGCCCGGCGACGGCGCTGCGGATCGGCGTCATGACCGTCGGGCTGGTTTACGCGGCCATCCTGATCGCGACCGGGACGTTCAGCCCATTCCTCTACTACCAGTTCTGAGGGAGCACCGAGTATGACCGACCTGGCCGCACAGCCCGGCGTGATCGCCTACGTCGACAACCACGACGGCCCGCGGCGGCTGCTCACCATCGACATTCCACTCGTCCGCCATGCCCAGATCTTCGCGCCTCTCGCGAGCATCGACGGCAGGCAGTACGTGGTCTCGTGGGGCGCCGTCATGTTCGAAATCCCCGCCGACCGGAATGTGCACGTCAGCGTGCACCTGCATACCAACTACACGGGCCGCGCGGGAGACACGTCGACCCAGTTCGCGTCGATCGTCCTCGCGCCCCACGCGGCGCCGGTCCGGCTGGCCGCTCAGTTCCCGTCCAACGGGGAGGGTTCGCTGCTGCCGGTCGGTTAGCTTGGCCGCATGACCGACGGCTGGAAGCGGGATCGGATCGGTTCGGCGCTGCGCGGGGAGAACCCGACGGTGCTGCGACGGCTGGACGCGGGCTTCGCGGTGATCGGCGATACGCAGTTCCTCCCGGGTTACTGCGTCCTCCTGACCGATTCCCCCGCTGTCGGCAGGCTGACCGGGCTACCGCGGCCGCGACGGCTGGAGTTCCTGGCGGACATGGAGTTGCTCGGCGAAGCCGTCGAAAACGTCTGCGCGCGTAGGGATCCGGGCTTCCGCAGGGTGAATCTGGAGATCCTCGGCAACACGGATCCCTTCCTGCACGCCCACGTCTGGCCGAGGTACGACTGGGAACCGGCCGACGTGGTCGGACGGCCGGTCTGGCTGTATCCGGTGGAAAACTGGGTCTCTTCGCTGGGGCCTCAGCACGATTCCCTGCGTTCCGAGCTGACCGCGGAGATCGACAGGCTGCGAGCCGCGTCGACCACGAGCTGAGCGAAGTCCCTGCCGCGCACCATCGGCAGGTAGTGCCCGGCTTTCGGCACGGTGACGAGGCGCCCGTCGGCGCAGGCGTCGAGAAAGCGGCGCTCATCGCGGCGGAAGTGATCTCGTGAGCCGTTGATGAGCCAAGTGGGGCCCGGATAGGCCGCGAGTTCCGCCAGCACGTCGAAGTCCGCGAAGGCCGTGGCTACGTCAGGGATGACCTCGGTCGCGATTCCGCCGCCGATCACCGCTTCGGCGAGTTTCGGTGGCAGGGCACTGCGGAACTGCCATCGGCTGAGCCGCTCTCCCCGGTCCGGCAGCCGCATGAGCAAGCGGTGCGCCAGGCGGAACGGAGTTTCCAGCACGCGGCCGGGCAGTAAGGTCGAGCCCGCGACGACGAGGCCGGCCACACGCTCCGGATACCGCGCGGCCGCGGCGATGGCGGCGTAACCACCGAGGGAGTGCCCGACGACCAGCGCGGGTTCGTCGATGGCTTCGGCGATCACGTCGGCCGCGTCGTCCAGGGTGAACCGCTCTCCCCGGCGGGTGCCGTGGCCTGGGAGATCGACTGCTTTTGCGGCTTGTCCGAGCAGTTCGAGCTGCTCGGTCCAGGCGGCGCCGCTGAGCCGGATGCCGTGGACGAAAACGAGGGGGACCATGGAACTACCTCCAGAATGCAACGCACCGTTGCGTTGCAAACTACGCGCGCTCGCCGCTCGACGCAACGGTGCGTTGTATTGTTCTCCGGTGACCACCCGGACCGGCCCGCGCAAGGCCGAGGCGATCTTCGCCGCCACCCTCGAACTTCTGGCCGAGCACGGCTACGACAAGCTCGCCATCGAGGCCGTCGCCGCCCGGTCCGGCGTCAACAAGACGACGTTGTACCGGTGGTGGCCGTCGAAGGACGCGCTCCTGGCCGCCGCGCTGCGCGACTCGGGCCTGTTCGCCCTCGACGTCCCCGACACCGGCAGCCTGCGCGGCGACCTTCTCGCCGTGGCAACGCAAATCCACCGGCTGCTGACCTCGGAGCACACCTCGCCGGTCGTCACGGCGGCCTTGACCGCGGGCACCCGGCGTCCCGAACTCGGTGGCGTGGCACGGAGTTTCTTCGCCGACCGCAGGACACGCGAAGAGCCGATCTTCGAACGCGCCACCGCGAGGGGCGAACTGCGCGCCGGCGTCGATCCGGTTCTGGTGATGGATCTGCTCGCGGGAGCGATCTGGTTCCGGCTGCTGCTGCGCGGCGGCGAAGCCGGTCCGAAATTTCTCGAAGAGGTCGTCGACACGGTATTGGGTGGTTCCGCGTGAAGATCGCACTGAAGATCGAATCCGAGCGACTCGAAGATTATCTCGCCGCCGACGCGATCGTCGATCACGATCACCCACTGATCCGCGAAACGGCTGACGGGCTGTCACCGACCGGTGGCACCGACGTCGACGTGATTCGTTCGATGTTTCACTTCGTGCGCGACGAGATCGACCATACGGTGGACGCCGCCGATTCCCGGGTCACCCTGATGGCCTCCGAAGTTCTGCGCGAGCGAGTCGGGCTCTGCTACGCGAAGGCCCATCTGCTGGCCGCTTTGCTGCGCAGCCAAGGCATCCCGGCCGGCTTCTGTTATCAGCGGATCGGTGTCCTGCACGGGCTCAACGGCGTCTACGTCGCCGGTCTGGACCGGTGGATCCGACTCGACCCCAGAGGCAACAAAAACGGTGCGGACGCGCACTTTCCTTTGATACAAGCGAGCCTGCTGGAAGATGAGCGGCTCGCGTGGACACTCGACCCGGACAAGGGCGAGATCGACTTCCCCACGGTGTACGCCGCACCGTCTTCGGCCGTCGTCGAAACCTTGTCGTCGGCGAAGCCCGGACCCGCGTGGTACGAAGGAATCCTTCCGCACGCTCCGTGAGTGGTTTTTCCGCGATCCGGGAAAACCTCCGATGCGAAACCGGTATTGCCGAGCGTCACCTTCGTTGTCGGTCGCTTTCCCCCGAATTTCTTATTTCGGCCTGGTCACGATGCGCGTAGAGTAACTCCCCGCACTCGAACAGATACGCACCGCGTTCGTCCGTTCGAGTGCTGATCAAGGAGGTGACCTTCGTGCCCGCGGAAGCCGATCGGCTCCGCCGTACCCCGTTGCAAGAGATCTTCTGGACCAGGACGAGTCTGCTGCTCACCGTACTGGTCGTCGTCGCGGGCCTCAGCCTGTGGATCTCCAGCATGATGGATCCCGGCGCCGGCAAGACACTGCTCACCTCACTGGGCACCGGCACCCTGATCTCCGCGGTGGTCGGCTTCGGCCAGACCCTGATCACCGCCACCGCGTCACAGCGCGCGATGGTGACCCCGGTGATCGAGGAAAGCCGACGGGCGCTCGAAGCGCTCAGCGCCGAATACCGTTCGCTCAACAAGGAATTCTTCCCCACCCACGTCTTCGAGGCGACCACCGATCCGGATCCGTTGTTCAACCGGGTCATGACCGAGGACCTCGACGTGACAAGGCACTACTTCTTCCGCGGGTTCTCCGGTAGGCACGCCGCGGCCAGATTGCTGTTGTCCCGTACCGAAAGGGAGCTTCGCGTGGTCATCGCCGACCCACGCGACGAGGGCGCGATCGGCGGCAGGGCACGCTATCTTCTCCGCAGCGAAGAAGCGGGAATGGACTACGAGACGATCCGGAAGCGGCTCAACGACGAGATCAGCATCGGCCTCGTCGGGCTGTTCCTGGCGCGCAGCCGGTGCTCGCTGGTGGACATCACCGTCGTCGCCGATCCGCCACTGGACCGGCTCGAAGTGTTCGACGAGAGCGTTTGGGTGACCTTGTACAGCGACATCCGCGGCGCGACCACGTTGTACCCGCGCACGCTGCGGTTCAGCGAAGGTTCGTTCCTGTACAACAAGGAACGCTCCGAGTTCCTGCGCGTGTCCCAGTCCCGCTCCGGACGGCACTTCCGCATCTCGACCACGACGACGAGGGCGGATTTCCTCGCCCTGTACGAAAAGATCACCGGCTCTCCCCTGTCCGAAGAGAACTTCCTCGAACTGGAAGGGAAATTCCACTCCTTCCGGAAGGAGTTCACCACACTCGCCGAGCTGAACCCCTGACCTCTCGGCGTCGCACGGCACTAGATTTGAGGAGCTGAAGTTGCTCACTCGCTTGTCCCCACTCACCCAGTTCTCCGCGCTGCTCCGGACCACGGACCTGCCGCTGACGCAGCACTGGCAGATCGTCGACGGGATCTTCCGCGACTGGACGTCGAGACCAGAGCTGCGTGACGACCTCCGGCGGCATTTGGATTCCCTGAGCCCGGACGAGGCGAGCGCGGTACTCGAGCGGTCCCGGGAGACCACCACCCATTTCGCCTGGTGCCTGCTCGATTGCCCGACCGATCCCTTTTCGATCTGGCTGCACGAGTACAAGGCACCGGCGGACTGGCGCGAGGGGTACGCCGATTCCGTGCACAATCACAGATATCACTTCTGCACCACGATCCTCCGTGGAAACTATGTGCACGAGCGCTATTCGACCCTGCGAGATCAACTTTCCGGATTGATCACATCGGTTCGGTTACGACGTAGCACGCTGTGCCAAACGGGCTCCGCCGGCGTCATGTACGCGGACGAGTTCCATCGGATTCCCGAGGCCACCGAAGGAACTATGACGTTTCTGGTGAAATCACGTCCTGTGAGCGACTTCAGTCTTTCCTTTGACCCGAAGACCGGAATCGGACATCGTCACGTTCCGGTCGAGGTCCGATTGGGGGATTTGGCGGGCCGCATCTGACTACACACCGCCGCCGAAGGCGCATACCCTTGCTCCACCCGTCTGTAAACGGGATCGGAGAGGTGTATGCGCGCGCGAAAGAGCACGATTCCTTCCCAGACCATCGATGCCGTCGAACACCATGTCCGGCGGCTGTGCTGGCGTTATGCGGACAAACTGCAGTTCCACGGCTGGCATCACGTGAGTTTCGTCCGGGCCAAGGCGGCGGGGTTCGCCGATCACAACGGTGCGGACCGGGCTGTCGTCGAGGTGGCGGCACTGGTGCACGATGTGAACTACATCGTGCACCGGAACTCCCCCGCGGCCGCCGGACGCGACCTCCGGCTGGACATCCTGCGGGAATGTGGTGTCGAGGAGACCGCGGCCCGGTGGATCGACGAGATCATCGACGAAGCCGAGATGGCGACCAGAGGACGGCACATCTCGCTCGAGGCTCAGGCGCTGAGCGACGCCGACACGCTGTTCAAGGCGCTGCCGGTGACGCCCGTCGTACTCGCCCACCGTTATCTGCGCGAGAACGGGTTGAGCCTCCGCGAGCTGGCGCACAAGATCGTCGGCGAACAACGCGATGTCCACGACAGTGGCTACTACTTCTACAACCCCAAAGCGGCGGAGAACTACTCCCGCTGGGCGTTGGCGAATCTTCAGTTGTGGCAGTGCATCAAGGAAGCCGTCGACGATCCGACGGTCGTCGAGCTCCTTGACGCGGTACACGCCGTGGACACCACGGACTTCGAGGCCGAGCCCGCTGCTTCCTAGTGGCGCGGTCAGCGCTGGCCGTAACCGCGGAGTTTCTCCACGACGTGCTCGATCTCGGCGGGCGGGAGCAGGTTCGGTGTTCCCGCCGCCCGGGCCGTCAGCCACACCTGGCAGACCCACTCCAGCTGTTGCGCCCGGCTGTAGGCGGAGCCGAGGCTGTCGCCGAAGGTGATGGTGCCGTGGTTCGCCAGCAGGCAGCCACGGCGTCCTTCCAGCGCTTCCAGCATCACTTTGGCGAGCTCTTCTGTGCCGTAAGTCGCGTACGCCGCGACGCGGGCCGTCGGGCCGATCGCGGCGAGCATGTAGTGGATCGGCGGCACCTCGGTGACGAGAGTGGAGACCGCCGTGGCGTGCACGGAATGCGTGTGCACCACGGCGGAGACCGGTTTGCCGTCCGGATCCGCCGCCCGCCGGTACACGGTGAGGTGCATCGGGAGTTCGCTGGTCGGTTTGAGCGAGCCGTCGACGACCTCACCGTCCAGGCCGACGACCGGTACGTCCTCCGGCCGCAGCCCGGCGTAGTCGACTCCTGTCGGGGTCACCGCGATCAGGTCGCCCTGCCTCGCGGAGACGTTCCCGGAGGTGCCGACCACGAGTCCGTCGGTGGTCATCCGGCGAGCGAATTCGCAGACCGCCAGGCGTTCTTTGGCCAGGATCACCGTCACAACCTCCAGAGTCCGCGGGCCGCGGCCAGTGAGGCCTGGTAGTCGGCGTAGCCCTGCTCGTAGAACTTTACGTTCTCGGGCCTGATCTCGACGACGCGTGCGCTTTCCGCCCAGAGCTCCCTGTCGACCGGCTCGCCGAGGGCGTCTGCCGCGACGATCACCGCTCCCCGCGCGCCGACCCCGGGATCGCCGGGGATCACGATGGGCCGCCCGAGAACGTCGGCGAAGATGCGGGTCCACTCGAGCGAGCGAACCCCTCCGCCGCAGGCGTACAACGTCCCGGTGAGCCCGGCGGCGTCGAAGCAATGCCTTGCCGCGTAAGCGATCGACTCGCACAGCGCCCGGACGATGTCGCCGCGTTCGCTCTCCAGACTCAGCCCGGAGAACTGCGCCCTCGCCGAAGCGTCGACGAAGGGGGCTCGCTCACCCGACGCGGAGAGGAACGGCAGCGCGCGAACACCACCCGCGCCCGGCCTGCTCGCGTCGAGCAGCGGGCCGATCTCCTCGACCGCGATGCCGAACAGACGGCACACCCAGTCGATGCCCGCGGTGCCGACCATCGCGGGCATCGCCCGAAGGAACTCGCCATCTTCCGGCGTGCACAGGAACATGCCCGCCGGCTCGCCTTCCGGATCGAACTCCGCCGAGTCCGTCAGGACCTGGCACGCGAGTGTGGTGCCCGCCGTGAGGATGCCGTCACCCGGCCGTCGTACCCCGGCGCCGATGGCACTCGCGGGCAGGTCGAACGGCCCCGCGGTGACCGGCAGCCCGACGGGAAGACCGAGCAGCGCGGCTCCACGCTCATCCAGCCGGAAGACCGTCTTCGGCGCCGCGGGCTCCGCGAACAGGCTCCGGCGGTGGGAGAGCCCCACGGCCGCGATGGCGTCTTCGTCGTAGCGCCGGGTCGCCGGGTCGAGGAAGGGCAGCGAAGCATCCGACGCGTCGACGGTGATCTCGCCGGTCAGCCGCTGGAGCACCGCGTCGACGCAGTAGCCCGCCACCGCCGCCCGGTCCAGCGACTCCGGTTCATGAGTGTCCAAAAAGGACATGATCGCCGCGGCGCAGCCAGGGAACATTCCCGACGCGGTGCGGCGGAACACTTCCCTGGTCACCCCGTCGGCCTGCCATTTGGCGAGCAGCGAGTTCGCCCGTCCGTCGAGCCAGGAGATCGCCGGGCGCACCGCCTCGCCGGATTCGTCGCGCAGCCACAACCCGTCACCCTGTCCGGTGAGGGCCAACGCGGTGACCGGACCGTCGAGCCCGGCGGCGACCTCGCGCACCACCGTCGCCACGGTGCCGAGCACCTGGTCGAGGTCCTGTTCGACCAGCCCGCCCGGCAAGTGGTGCACCTCGGAAGTGGTGCACGCGCTCGCCACGGACATCCCGGCCTTGTCGAAGACGACCGCTTTCGTCAGTGACGTGCCGATGTCGACGCCGATGATCATGGCCGCAGGACCTCGGAGTTCGCCAGGTTCGCGAGCGCCTCCCCGCGGACGTACCGGCCGACCTCGGCGGCGACGATGCTCGCCGCCCGCTCCGCCGTCTGCCTGCTGGCTCCGGCGAGATGCGGGGTCGCGATCACGTTCGGCGCGTCCCGCAGGGCCCAGTCCGCGGGCGGAGGCTCGACGTCGTACACGTCGAGCGCGAGTGCGCCGAGCCGTCCCGAACGCAGGGCTTCCGGCAGCGGGGAGTAGTCCAGCAGGCCACCGCGCGCGGTGTTGACCAGTACGGCACCCTTCGGCAGCAACGCGAGTTTGGCGGCGTCGATCAGGTGCCGGGTCTCCTCGGTGAGCCGGGCGTGGAGGCTCACCACGAAGCTGCGGCGCAGCAGATCGTCCAGCTCGACGAGCTCCGCGCCGTCGGCGGCGATCTTGGCGGGGTCGGCGAACGGGTCCGAGACCAGCACCTTCGCGCCGAACGCCACGAGCACCTTGGCCACCCGCGCGCCGATCGCGCCGTATCCGACCAGGCCGACGGTGGTCCCGTCGAGTTCGAGGCCGGCCTGGTCGTAGGCGTAGTAGTCACCGCGCCAGGTGCCGCCCAGCAGTTCGGCCGAGGACGTCGAGATCCGGCGCATCGCGGCGAGGATCATCCCCACCGCGAATTCGGCGGCGGCACCGGCGTTCCGGCCGGGTGCGTACGTCACCGCGACACCTGCCTCGGTGGCCGCCGCGAGGTCCACGTTGACCGGGCCGCCCCGGCACACCGACACGAGTTTGAGCCCCGGCGCGGCGGCGAACACCTGTTTGGTGAAGGGCGCCATCTGGGTCACCGCGACCTCGGCTCCCGCCAGCGCCTCGATCACCTGCTCCTCGGTGCCGCTCGCCTCGTGCACGTTCGCGACCGGGCCGAACGGCTCCACGGGCCACGGCAGGGTCAGTTCCGAGAGCTCGTGCCCGGCGCCGATCTCGGCACGGACGGCGTCGGCCAGCAGGCCGGTGCCGACGAAATGGTCTCCCGCAGCGAGTATCCGCAACTCTGCGTCCTCTCTCCGTGCCCGCATCGGGCAGTTCTCAGTGTCTGTCGGTGAATCCGCTACCGCAATCGACGCCGCTCGGCTTTCGCCGGCCGTTTCAGTGCGCTTGTTCGTATTCGGTGATGTGCGCGACCTTGGTCGCGCTGGCCGAGGCCGGGTCGAAGCGGTGGCCGACCCATTCGGCGACGATCTTCTTCGCCAGCTCCGGACCTATCGCCCGGGCTCCGAAGGTGATCACCTGACAGTCGTTCGACTTGACCGAACGCTCGGCCGAGTACGAGTCGTGCGCGACCGTGGCGCGGACTCCTGGCACCTTGTTCGCCGAAATGGCCATACCGATCCCGGTCCCGCAGACCAGCACGCCGCGATCCGCCTCGCCCCGCGCGATCCTCTCCGCCGCCGCGAGCCCGAGCAGTGGGTACGCCTTGTCGTCGGAGCCATCGGCCACGCCGAGGTCGGTGACCTCGTCCACCCGGTCATCGGCGAGGAGCAGGTCACGCAACTGGTCTTTGAGAGCCACCCCGGCGTTGTCCGCCGCCACCACGATCCGCATTCAGTCTTCCTTTCCCAGAGCCTGGCCGACCGCGGTGACGAGCAACGCGAACGAAGTGGCCCCGGGATCGGGGTGCCCTTTGCTCCGCTTCGCCAACCGCGCCGCCCGTCCCTTGGCGGGCAGCAGGTCCGCCGTGGCCTCGGCCGCGCTCACCGCGACCTGAGCCGCCTTCTGCCAGGCCTGCGGGACGTCGGCGCCCGCCTCGGCCTGTTCGCGCAACGCCAGCCGGAACGGCTCGATGGCGTCGAGCATGGTCTTCTCGCCGGGCTCGGCCTTGCCCAGCTCGACGAACGCCGCCACGGCCCCGTCGACGGCGTCCGCGATGGCCACCGTGGTGACCTCGTCCGCAGATCGTCCCCGCAGTCCCGCACCGGTCTCGACGAGCAGGACCCCGTACAGCGCACCGGACGCACCGCCCGCGGCGTCGGCGAACGCCGTCCCGGCGGCCAGGAGCGCGGTGGACAGCGAGTCTTCGTCGCGCCGCGCGGCGGCCACCGCTGCCCGCATCCCCCTGGTCATGCCCAGACCGTGGTCGCCGTCCGCCGCGACCGCGTCCAACCTGCCGAGTTCGGCCTCGTTGGCCTCGATGTCGTGCAGGGCCGCCGTCAACACGCGGTCCACGATGCCCTGTCCCGGAGCGGTCTCGGTCAGCAGCGAGTCCACTGTGGACTCCAACGGAACCTGCGCCAGTGCGGCACCGGTGCTCCGGTAGCCAGGGGTGTCGCAAGGAGCCGCGTAGAGCTCGGCGAGTTCGTCGTCGAGCACCAGGATCGACAGGGAGACACCCGCCATGTCGAGCGACGTGACGAATTCGCCGACCTCGGTGTGCAGCGGGCTGAGCCCCGCCGCGGCGAGCCGTTCGTGCACGCGGGTGTAGGTCGCGAACATCTCCTCGTACTTGGTGCGGCCCAGCCCGTTCAGCAGGACCACCACCCGGCCGTCACCGGCGGGCAGCTCCGGGAGGAGGCCGTCGACCAGTTCGTCGGCCAGCTCCTGTGCGCTCAGCCTGCCGACCGTGCGCACGCCGGGCTCGCCGTGGATGCCGAGCCCCAGCTCCATCTCGCTCTCACCGACGGTGAACAGCGGGGCGGAAGCCCCTGGCAGGGTGCAGCCGCCGAACGCGACGCCGAAGGTCCGGGTGTTCGCGTTCGCCTTCTCCGCCACCGCGTGCACGGCGGCCAGATCGTCACCGCGTTCGGCGGCGGCACCGGCGATCTTGAAGACCAGGAAGTCGCCCGCGACGCCTCGACGCTTCTCCGGCGCGTCGGCGGGACCGCTGGCGATGTCGTCGGTGACCAAGATCGTCCGGCTTTCGACGCCCTCGGCGGCCAGCCTGCGCGCCGCGAGACCGAAATGCAGCACGTCGCCCTGGTAGTTGCCGTAACCGAAGAGCACGCCGGCGCCGCTCTCCGCGGCTCGCGCCGTGCGATAGACCTGTTCGGCGCTCGGGCTGGTGAACACGTCACCCACCACGGCGCCGTCGGCGAGACCGGGACCGACCAGCCCGGCGAACGCGGGGTAGTGCCCGCAGCCGCCGCCGATCACCACCGCCACCTTGGGCGCGGAATCCTCCCGGCGCAGCACGCCGTAGGCATCGGGCACCTTGCGCACCGAACGCCCATAGGCGGTGACGAACCCGTCCAGCCAGTCGCGTTTGAACGTCTCCGCGGTACCCAGGACCGTCATCGCCCGCTCGCTTCCGCGAGTTCGCCGGACAGGTACGCGAGCAGCTTGCGGCGCACGTCGTCGTTGTTCTCCGCGACCTCGGCGGCCAGCTCCAGCGCGTCCGGCTTCGGCGGGTACACCGGGTTCGGCAGCGCGATCACGGTGAGCCCGGCCGCGGCGGCGGCGCGGATGCCGTTGCTGGAGTCTTCGACGCCGAGGCATTCCTCGCCGGACCGGCCCAGCCTGGCCGCGGCTTCGAGATAGACGTCCGGACTCGGCTTGCCCCTGGCGACCTCGGCACTGGAGACGGTCGCGGAGAACTCACCGGTGAGCCCGTGTTTGCCGAGTACCGCGTCGATCACCCGGCGGGCGGCCGACGACGCCAGCGCGACCGGCACCTTCGCGCTCACCTCGCGGACCATCTCCCCGGCGCCCGGCAGCAAGGGCGCCTCGCCCGCCTCGATCGCGGCGATCATGCCGTCCACCACGGCACGCTCGACCTCGGCCGCGCTTTCCGGGGTGCCGGACCGCTTCGCGAGGTACGCGGCCCATTCGGGCGCGCTCATCCCCTGCACGGACGCGGTGTCCTCAGCGGTCCATTCGGTGTGGTGCCGGGCGGCGTACGCCACCCAGTTCTCCTCCCAAAGGTGTTCACTGTCGACGAGGACACCGTCCAGGTCGAACACCACCGCGGCGAGTGCCATCCGGCATCTCCTTTCACATCGATGCTGTTAAGTTAACATCGATGATGTGATCTGAACAAGCCCCGAGGAGGGATCCCGTGGTAGCACGGTTGTTATTGGCACGGCACGGCCAGACCGAATGGCACGCCGAGAACCGGTACGCGGGCAGCAGCGACGTCGCGCTGACCGAGGAAGGGCTGCGCCAGGCGGACGAGCTCGCCGGCTTCGCCGCGGCGGTCAAGCCGTCGGCGGTGTACTGCTCGCCGCAGAGCCGGGCCCGCCGCACGGCGGAGCCCTCGGCCGACGCGCTCGGCCTGCCTTTGCGAGTGGTCGACGGACTGCGTGAAGTCCACTTCGGACTGATGGAAGGGCGCACCAGGGACGAGCTCGCGGCGACGGATCCCGATGCGGTCGCACGGTTTCTCGCCGATCCCGTGACCGGCGCCTTTCCCGGGTCGGAACCTCCAGGGGAAGCGGCCGCACGCGGAGCCGGGGCCTTGCGCGGAATCGCCGCCGAGGTACCGGGCGAGACGGTGCTGGTTGTCGCGCACAACACGCTGATCAGGCTGACCCTGTGCGCGCTGCTCGGCATCCCGCTCGAGACCTACCGCACGGTGTTCCCGCGACTGGACAACGCCGCCGTCACCGAGATCGCGATCGACGGCACGCGCACCGGCCTGCTGCGCTTCAACCAGCCGACGCACACGCGATACTGAGCGGCATGAGCGATGAGAAGACGACCGGTGCGAGCGCACACTCTCGTAACACGCGTCAGCAGCTGATCACCGAATACGTCTTCAAGACCGGCTCCTCGAGCATCGCCGAACTGGTGGAACTCACGGGCGTCAGCACCATGACGGTGCACCGCGACGTCGACGAACTGGCCCGTCGCGGTCTGCTCCGGAAGTACCGGGGTGGCGTGTCGGCCATGCCGTCGACGGTCTTCGAAAGCAACGCCGACTACCGGATGAACGTGCATTCGGAGGAGAAGATGGCCATCGCCGCACACGCGCTCGCCCGCGTCGAACCGGGGATGTCGATCCTGCTCGACGATTCCACGAGCGCGCTCGCGCTGGCGAAGATGCTGCACCGGGTCACCCCGCTGACCGTCGCGACGAACTACCTCGGCGCCATCGAACTGCTCAAAGGCGTCCCCGACCTGCGGCTCATCTGCATCGGCGGCGACTATTCGGCGACCCACGACTCGTTCCTCGGCATGCAGAGCCTCGAGGCGATCGAGCGGATCAACGTCGACGCGACCTTCGTCTCGACCTCGGCGATGAACACGCGGATGACGTTCCACCAGGAGCCGGAGATCGTCATGCTGAAACGCGCGATGCTGGCCAGCGCCCGGACGAAGGTGCTGCTGATGGACCACAGCAAGACCGAACGCGCGGCACTGCACCGGCTGGCGCCGCTGAGCGACTTCGACGTGCTGATCGTCGACGACGGGGTGGAAGAGCATCTGGCCGAGGAGATGCGGAGCCAGGTGGAAGTGGACATCGCGGAACTCTGAAGGCTGCGGCGAGCCGGCGGGTGCGGGGTCGGGTCTTGCGGTCCGAGAGGCCTTCACGGACTTACCTACCACCCACTTGCCCAGAGTCGCGGCTCCATCCGGTGCCGGGACAACACAGGGCGCAGTTGACGAGGTTTATCGATCCTGTGGCTTCCCGGGAGCAAGGGCTGCTCATTCGGTGCCCCCAATTGGAGACACTCGACCACCGGCCACACTGCTAGGTGAACAAAGACGAATCGCCAAGGAGTCCTTCACGGACTCGGAACCACGCCTATGCCGCCCCACCAGTCGCGACGATGGCGCGTGAAGGCCCCCTTCCTTGCGCCTGGCG